>JBDTZX010000524.1:0-10726 GCA_040004895.1 Rhodanobacter sp.
GCGCAGGTCGCACCCGCAGATCGGCTTGATGCCCGCGGCACTGCACGCCTTGTAGAATTTCACCAGCGCGAACATGTTGCTGTCGTCAGTCAGCGCGACCGCCGGCATGCCTGCGTTCACGCACGCCTCGACCAGCGCCTTGATGCGGATGGTCGAATCAACCAGCGAGTATTCGCTGTGCAGGTGCAGGTGGGTGTAGCTAATGGTCATGCGGATTTGCGCGAGGTATCCGTGCAGGCTACCCGCCACCCCGGTCAGCGGCAAGATTGACTTCCGCCCGGTTTGCGCGAAGCGGGATGGCCGCTGCGAACAAGCCCGTTTTATGAGGATCAGTGCAGACTGGCGGTCGCTGCGCCGGGAGCCGGTTCGGCCAGCAACGCGTTGATTTCGACGACCAGCCCATCCAGCATGTCCTCGCCGTAGCCGACATGCACCTGTGCCACCGTGCCGTCGCGATGCAGCATCACCATCACCGGAATGCCCTTGTCGGTGCCGTAGGGTTCGCCGATGCGGCCGTCGCGGTCCCAGCCCAGCAGCAATCCGGGCAAGCGTGGCTGGAGCACACGCGCACTGTGTACAAAAGTCTCGCGGCTTTCCATCGAATCGATCGACACCACCTGCAGCGGCAATTTTCGCTGGTTGGCGAGCACCTGCAGGTTCGCCAGTACCGGCATCTCTTTCATGCAGTAGCCGCACCAGGTCGCCCAGAAGCTGATGACCACGACCTTGCCGTGCAGAGAAGCGAGACTGATCGCGGTGCCATCCCTGGTCTTGCCCAGGCTGTCGGGCGGCAAGTCTCCGGGTTTGATCCCGGCGCGAGCGCCGACGCAAAGCAGCGCGGCGAACAACGCGAATACGATCTTGCGCATGCGGATTCCCCTTTCGACCCGTTGCAGGTTAACGCAATCCATCCGATGACGAAGGCGAGGGATCAGAACAGCGATAGCTGATCCAGCAGCATGCGCACCGGGGCAAAACTGCGACGGTGTTGGGCGCAGGGCCCGAGCTCGAGCAGGGAAGCCAGATGCTGCGGCGTCGAATAACCCTTGTGGGCAGCGAACCCGTAGCCTGGATGGATCGCATCCATGGCCACCATCAGTCGGTCGCGGGTTACCTTGGCCAGGATCGAGGCTGCGCTGATCGCCGGTTCCAGCGCATCGCCCCCGACAATCGCCCGTCCGCGACAGGGCAGGTCCCTCGGCAGTTGGTTGCCGTCGATCCAGGCTTCATGTGCAACAGTCGAAAGCCCGGCCACCGCGCGACTCATGCCGGTCATGGTGGCCTGGAAGATGTTGATGCGGTCGATCTCGTCGATCTCGATGAGGACCACGCAATACGCCAGCGCGCGTTCGATGATCTGCGGGTACAGTGCTTCACGCTTCGCTTCGCTGAGTTTCTTGGAGTCGTCCAGACCCCTGATGCGTCGGGTCGGGTCGAGGATCACCGCGGCGACCGCCAGCGGCCCCGCCAGTGGCCCGCGACCGGCCTCGTCGACGCCGGCAATGAACACGCCTTTCGCAGCTGCATCGCGCTTTTCGCGCGAACGCGAGCGGGCGGCTTCGCGCAGGTTGATGGGGGATTTATCGACGCGCATGCCCTTCCTCCATCAACTCGGCGATCGCCGTTGCGGCACGATCGCCCGCATGGCCTTCGAGATTGCCGCGCAGCGCCTGATGCAACTGTTCGAACATCGCCACGATGCGGCCACGCCGCTCGCTGTCGCGGAACAGCGCCAGCGTGGCAGTTGCAAGATTCGCAGCGGTGCAGTCGTCCTGCATGAACTCCGGTACCGGCAACTTCTGGCCCAGACCGGCGGCCCTGGCCAGGATATTCGGCAGCGAGTACACATCGGTCCTGAGCATGTTCATCGCGCGCGCGATGCGATAGCTCAGCGGCGCGACGCGATACCCGACCACCATCGGACGCTTCGCCAGCATCGCTTCGAGCGTGGCGGTGCCGGATGCCAGCAGGACGACGTCCGCCGCCAGCATCGCTTCATGTGCATGGCCATCCAGCAGCAGCGGTGCCGATTCGTCGCGCGGACCTCTGGCAAGCAGAGTCTGCAGACCGGCCAGCACCTTCGGGTTCGCTGCCGGGATCACCACGCGCAGGCCGGGCACCGCCGCGGCGATGCGCGTTGCGGCATCGATGAAGATCTGTCCCATCCGCGACAGCTCCGACAGCCGGCTGCCCGGCAGCAACGCAAGCACCGGTGCCTGCTGCGGCAGCTGCAGGAAATCGCGAGCACCGACGCGGTCGGACACCAGCGCAAATCGGTCGGCGAGTGGATGTCCGACGAAACGCGCTTCGATACCGTGTCTGGCGTAGATCGCCGGCTCCATCGGAAACAGGCACAGCACCCGGTCCGCGCTGCGCCCGATCTTCTCGGCGCGTTTTTCGCGCCATGCCCACACCGAAGGACTGACATAGTGGACGGTACGCAGCCCCGCCTGTTTCAGACGCCGCTCCACGCCGAGGTTGAAATCCGGTGCGTCGATGCCGATCACCACCGCGGGGCGCAGATCGAGCAATCGTTTCATCAGCCGGGAGCGCAGGCGCAGCAGTCGCGGCAAGTGCGCGACCACTTCGCTGAAGCCGAACAGCGAAAGCTCATGGATGTCGAACCAGGATTCGAAACCCTGCGCCTGCATGCGCGCGCCACCGATGCCGACGAAACGCGCCTGCGGATAGCGATCGCGCAACGCGTCGATCAGGTCGGCGCCGAGCTGGTCGCCGGAATCCTCGCCGGCGAGAATGGCGATCAGCGGGTCCTGTGCAGTGACTTCGCTTGCTTGCATTCGATGTCTCCTGCGCAGTGTCAGATCAGAACGCGTGCTGATTGCTGCCAAGCGAGGCGCTTAGCGGGCCAGCGAACGCTCGCTGCGATCGAGGAAATCGAGCATCGCCCGCACGTCCTCGCTTTCCTGCGCCTGCTCCAGCAGTTTCTCGCGCGCCTCCGGCAGCGAAAGTCCGGCCATGTACAGCGCACGGTAGGCGCGCTTGATCGCGGAAATGCGCGTGGCATCGAAGCCGCGACGCTTGAGTCCCTCACTGTTGATTCCGCGCGGACGACCCTGCTGTTCGTTCGCCATCGTCACGAACGGCGGTACGTCATGGCCGACCAGACAGCCCATGGCGATGAACGCGTGCGCACCCACCTTGCAGAACTGGTGCGCGCCGGAGTAGCCGGCGAAGACGGTCCAGTCGCCGACTTCCACGTGGCCGGCCAGCGCGGCATAGTTGGAAAAAACCGTGTTGTTGCCGACCTGGCAGTCATGTGCGATGTGCACATAGGCAAGCAGCCAGTTGTCATCGCCGATCCGGGTGGCGCTACCGCCATCACCGGTACCGCGATTGATGGTGACGAATTCGCGAATCAGGTTGCGATCGCCGATCACCAGTTCGGTGCGTTCTCCGGCGAATTTCTTGTCCTGCGGCGCACCGCCGAGCGAGGCGAACTGGGTGATCCGGTTGTCGCGGCCGATCCGCGTCGGCCCGTCGATCACCACATGCGGGCCGATCACGGTGCCATCGCCGATGTGGACATCCGCGCCGATCACGCTGTAAGCGCCGATGCTGACGCGGTCGCCGATGACGGCCGATGGATCGATCAGTGCGGTGGGGTGAATCAAGACCGGATGGCTCATTTATCCGCCCTCGCGGCGCACATCAGCTCGCAGCTGGCCACTTCCTTGCCGTCGACCTGGGTACGGGCCACGAACAAACCCATGCCGCGCATCAGACGCTTCAGAGTCACCTCGATGCGCATCTGGTCGCCAGGCACGACGGGGGCGCTGAAACGGGCGTTGTCGACCTTTACCAAATAGAACAGGGGGCTGCCCTTGTCGCCGTTGAGGCGCCGCGAAATCTGCGTCAGCAGGCCGGCCGTCTGCGCCATGGCCTCGACGATCAACACGCCCGGCATCACCGGATGGCCGGGAAAGTGGCCCTGGAAGAACGGCTCGTTGATCGTGACGTTCTTGATGCTGACCACACTGACGTCCGGCACGATCTCGATCACGCGGTCGACCAGCAGGAACGGATAACGGTGCGGCAGCAGTTCCTGGATCTGTTCGACATTGATCGGCAGGGTCAGGAGGCCGGCTTTTTTCTCACTCATGGTTACTGCCTTTCTCAAGCGTCGACAAACGACGCGCGTACTCGTCCAGATGCTTGAAGCGCGCCGCATTCTTCCGCCACAGGCGGTTTTCCTGCAGCGGCACGCCCGAGGAATAGTCGCCCGGCTCGCGAATCGAATGCGTGACCAGGCTCTTGGCGGTAATGGTAACCCGGTCGGCCAGTTCGAGATGTCCGAGCACGCCGGCGTTGCCGCCGATCATGCAATAGCGACCGATCTTCGCGCTGCCGGCGACGGCAGCGCAGCCGGCCATCGCGGTATGCGCGCCGACGTGGACGTTGTGGGCGATCTGGATCTGGTTGTCCAGCCGCACGTCCTCTTCCAGCACGGTGTCCTCGAGGGCGCCGCGATCGATGGTGGTGTTGGCGCCAATCTCGCAATCGTCGCCGATGCGCACGCCGCCGAGTTGCGGCAGCTTGACCCAATGGCCGTGATCGGCTCCGCTGCTGTCGAACGCGTTGCCGAAGCCGTCCGAACCGATCACCGCGCCGGGATGCACCAGCACGCGTTTGCCCAGCGTGACGCGGATGACCAGCGTGACCCGCGCGACCAGCCGCGACTGCGCCCCGACGATGCACTTTTCGCCGACGATGCAGTGTGGTCCCAGCACGACCCCGTCCTCGATCACCGCGCCGTCCTCGACCACACAGCACGGCCCGATGCTCGCGCTCGGGCTGACCCGTGCGCTGACTGCAATCACGGCGCTGGGGTGAATGCCTGGCGGTGCGGCCGGCAGGTGTTCGAACAGGGCAGCGATACGGGCGTAGGCGACGTAGGGATCGCGTGCTATCAGTGCGGAGGTCGGACAGTCAGCCACGCTTTCCTCGCGCAGCACCACTACCCCCGCGGCGGTCGCGGTGAGCTGAGCGGCATATTTGCTGTTGGAGAGAAAGCTCAACTGATCGGCGCGGGCACCCGCCAGCGTACCCACCCCCGTTATCGCACGGGCACCATCGCCCTTCCATTCGAGGCCAAAACGCTCGGCGATGTCGGCTACGGTGTATGTGATCGCGCTCATCGGAACTCCGAAGTGTCCTCGTCATTGTAGGACCTGTGCCGGGAAATCGCCGGATGGTCCGCACGGCGGGCAAAAGAAAGCGCGGCATGGCCGCGCTTTCTTGCTTCGATCCTGCAGGTTTGCCGTCGGATCATGGATACCAGCGCAGCGTCGTCAGAACTGGCTGCCGAAGGTGAACTGGATGCGCTCTTCGTAATGCTTGTCTTCTTGCTGGGTGCGGAACGGCACCGCCAGGCTGATGATCAGCGGCCCGATCGGCGCCTGCCAGTGCAGCGAGATGCCGGCGGAGGCGCGCAGGGTACTGGCGCTGAAGCTCTGGTAGTTTGCATACGCGTTGCCGACGTCGGTGAACAGCGAGACGCGCGCGGTGTTGATGTCTTTCAGGAACGGCAACGGCAGGTACAGCTCGGCCGTGCCCAATACCTTGAACGCGCCGCCGATCGGCTGCGAATAGTAGCCGCCGGTGCACAGGCCGTTCTTGTCCGCCGGGCTGCCGTCGATGCAGATGCGCGGGCCCAGGGTGTTGTCCTGGAAACCGCGCACGTCACGCACGCCGCCGGAGTAGAAATTCTGCCAGAACGGGAAATCCTGGCGCATGTCGGTAATGACATGCTGCCCGTTCGGATTGTCCGCCTTGCTGGCAGCGGCGAGCGCATCGAACGCATCGTCGCTGATGCCGTTGCTGCCGTAGGTTTTGCCGTAGCCGACCTGGCCGTCCAGGTACAGCACGAAGCCCTTGCCGATCGGCCAGTAATGATTGGCTTCGGTCGTCAGCTTCCAGTACTGCACGGTCGAGCCGGGCAGGGCCACGTCGACGGACGCGGAAAGCACGCCTCCGCGGGTCGGCGCCCAGAACGCGTTCTTGGTGTTGCGGTTCCAGCCCAGCGTGCCGATCCAGGAGTGGACGGTTTGATGGCCGATCTCGTTCTGATAGTCGAGCAGTACCTTCGGGCTGAAGCCCGGGATCAGGTTGACCTTGTTGCTGCTGAGGCCCAGACCGACGCGCAGGGCATCGGTTTCGGTGATCGGCAAGCCCAGATACGACGAGAAACTCTTCGCGCTGGTGGAGTAGTTGGCGAAATCGGTGTCACCGTAGTTCGTCTTCGAGAACGTGGCGCTGTAACCGATGCCGACGTTGTTGTCGGTCAGGTACGGGTTGTAATAGTTGAGGCCGAAGTTGGTGTAGTAGCTGCTGCGCTCGCCACTTACCGAAAAGCTGTCGCCGGTGCCGAACACGTTGTTTTGCGAAACCGAGGCATTCAGGATGATGCCCGAGTATTGCGAATAGCCCACGCCGAACTGCATGTTGCCGGCCGACTGCTCTTCCACCTTGACCGTGACGTCCACCTGATCCTGCGTGCCGGGCACCATTTTCTTGTCGATGTCGACCGTCTTGAAATAGCCCAGCTGCATCAGGCGGGTCTTGGAGCGGTCAAGGGCGTTCTGCGCATACCAGGAGCCTTCCAGCTGACGCATCTCGCGGCGCAACACGTTGTCTTCGGTGCGCGTGTTGCCCTGGAAAATCACCCGTCGGACATACACCCGCTGCCCCGGCTCGATGTACAGGGTCAGGTCGACCGTGAGCTTCTGCTTGTCCAGCTTCGGGATCGGGGTGACCTTGGCATAGGCGTAGCCGATATTTGCCAATATCGCCTTGATCGCCTTGCCGCTTTCCTCGACCGCGCCGCGATTGAATACCTGGCCAGGCTTGATGAAAACCAGCTGACGCATGACTTTCTCAGGCAGGATCAACGTGCCCAGCAGCTTGACGTCGGACACCTTGTAGATGTCGCCTTCCTTGATGCTGGCGTCGATGTACATCGCGCGCTTGTCCGGAGCAATCGCCACCTGGGTGGAATCGACACCGAAGTCGGCGTAGCCGCGATTCATGTAGAACGACTGCAGCTTTTCGAGATCGCCGGAAAGCTTCTCGCGCGAATACTGATCGTTTTTCGAATACCACGACATCAGGTTGGTGGTACTGGATTCGAAGCCGTCCTGGATTTCCTTGTCGGAGAATGCATGGTTGCCAAGGATATTGAACTCCTTGATCTTGGCGACCTTGCCTTCGCGGATCTCGATGTCGATCGAGACACGGTTGCGATCCAGCGTGGTCACGTGCGGAAGCACCGACACGTTGTACTTGCCGCGGTTGTAGTACTGGCGGATCAATTCCTGCTGCACGTTGTCCACGGCCAGGCGGTCGAACGTCTCGCCTTCGGACAAGCCGATTTCCTTGAGCCCCTTCTTCAGGTCGTCGGTCTTGATGTCATGGTTGCCGCGGATCGACAGCTTGGTGATCGACGGACGTTCGACCACCTTGATCACCAGAATGTCGCCGTCGCGATCTAGTTCCACGTTGCTGAAGAACTTGGTCTGGTACAACGCCCGGATCGCCCGCTGGGCTCCGTCGTTGGTCAGCTGGTCGCCCTTGTTGATCGGCAGGTAGTTGTACACCGTGCCCGCGGAAATGCGGCTTAGACCGTCGATGCGGATGTCCGACACCACGAACGGGTCGAAGGCAAACGCATTGACGGAGAGGGAGGCAAGCAGGATCAGCGCGGCGATACGCTTCATCGTCGATTCCGTAGGGTCATTTCGATGGGGCAGCCAGCGCGGCCGCCCCGATCAACGCATGAGAAAGGGACAGGCCCTGTCTCGAAAAAGAGTCTGTACCCCGCAGGAGTACATCGTGTACTGCACCATCGTGCTCTGCTGCGGCAGATGCAGCCAAGCGAATCGATGACAGGAGTGGGCTGCAGGTCATCGACATCACGACACGAGAATGCGGTGGATGTCGTTGTAGAAGGCCAGCCCCATCAAGGTCGTGATCAACGCCAGCCCGATGTACTGGCCGACGACCATCGTCAGCTCGCTGACCGGGCTGCCCTTGATCAATTCCACCAGATAATACAGCAGGTGTCCCCCGTCCAGTACCGGGATCGGCAGCAAGTTGATGATCGCAAGGCTCAGCGAGATGGTCGCGAGAAACTGCAGAAACCAGGCTACGCCCATGCTGGCCGATGCGTTGGCCACTTGGGCGATACCGACCACGCCGGACAGGTTCTGCGTCGATGCCTGGCCGGTGATCAACTTTCCGAGCATGCTGAATCGCTGCGTGGTGCTGTGCCAGGTTGTCTGCAGCGAGGCGGCCAATGCCTTGATTGGACCAAAACGGACAGTGACTTGTTCGGCCGGTGGTGGGCCGATCCCCAACACCCATTTATTCGGCTGACCCTCGAGCGACTCCCATCGCGCGGTCACATTCAGCGTGCGCAGCAGGCCGGCACGTTCCACCACAACGGCCAGCACCGGCGACTTCACCGCGTTGGCCTGAACCTGCTTGCCGAAATCCACGAAGTCGTGGACGGCCAGACCATTGATGCTGACCAGGCGGTCACCACCCTGCATGCCGGCGAGGGCCGCGGGCTGGTCAGGAAGTACCTTTGCGGCGACTGCAGGCGGACCTGCGGGCTGCAGACCCAGCTTGTCGAAATACTTGTCCACCGACTGGCCTGGCGGCAACTTGTCCAGTGGCAATACCAGCTGTCGGACATGGCCGTCAGTACCCTGAACAGTCAGCGGTAGCGGCTCGCGGCCGAGCAACCCGATGACCAGCGTGTCCATGGAATCGCTCCACGTGCTCACTGCCTGGCCGTCGATACTGAGGATGCGATCGCCCGACTGCACGCCGGCGTTGGCCGCCATGCTTTGCGGCGCGGCGGCGATCAGCGGTGCGGCATCGGGGCGGCCAATCATGAACATCAGCCAGAACGCGGCGATGGTGAAGATCAGGTTGAAACCCGGCCCGGCGGCCACGATCGCGATGCGTTGCCAGACCGGCTTGCCGGTGAATTCCTGATCGCGCAACGCCGGGTCCACTTCGCCCTCGCGTGCGTCGAGCATCTTGACGTAGCCGCCCAGCGGGATCGTGCCGATGCGGTATTCGGTACCGTCGCGGGCTACGCGTTTCCAGATCGCGTGGCCAAAGCCGACAGAGAAACGCAGCACCTTGACGCCACAGCGGCGGGCGACCCAGTAGTGGCCGAATTCATGAAAGGTCACCAGCACGCCAAGCGTGACCAGTAACCAGAATGCCGAGCCTAAAAAGGAAGTCATCAAGTGCCGTGCGGAGAAGTCATCAGTGGAAGAATATCAGCAAGCATTGCGAAGAACCCGCTGTGCCGCCTTGCGGGCAGCCCGGTCCCGTTCACACAAGGTCTGAACATCGACCACGGCGTGCGCCGGCAGTTCCGCAAGGACGGTTTCGACCACGTCCGCGATCGCCAGAAAAGGAAGGGTGCCGGCCAGAAACGCCTCCACCGCGACTTCGTTGGCCGCATTCAGGATGGCGGGTGCATCGCCACCGGCCCGCAACGCATGAAACGCCAGTGCCAGGCAGCGGAAGGTCGCCAGGTCCGGCTGCTCGAACGCCAGCGGCGCACCCGCGGTCAGATCCAGCGGCCTGACACCCGCCTCGATCCGCTCCGGCCAGGCGAGCGCGTGAGCAATCGCGGTACGCATGTCGGGATTGCCCAGCTGCGCCAGCACCGATCCGTCGACGTATTCAACCAGCGAATGGACCAGGCTCTGTGGGTGGACGACCACCTCGATGGCCTCGGCGGGTGCGCCGAACAGGTGATGCGCCTCGATCACCTCCAGTCCCTTGTTCATCAGCGTGGCCGAATCCACCGAAATCTTGCGGCCCATGACCCAGTTCGGATGCTTGCAGGCCTGGTCGGGCGTGATGTCCGCCAGCTCCGCCCGCGTGCGCCCGCGGAAAGGACCCCCCGAGGCGGTGAGGATCAACCGGCGCACACCGCTGCGGACCAAGTCGGGTCGACCGCCGGGCAGGCACTGGAAGATCGCGTTGTGTTCGGAGTCGACCGGGATCAGCGTCGCGCCGCCTGCCGCGACTGCGTCGAGCAACAGCGGGCCGGCCATCACGATGGCTTCCTTGTTCGCCAACAACAGGCGCTTGCCCGCGCGCGCTGCCGCCAGCGTCGATTCCAGCCCGGCGGCACCGACGATCGCAGCGACCACGGTGTCGCACAGTCCGCTGCTGGCAGCGATCGCCAACGCACCGTGGCCGCTGGCCACGTCGCAATGCACACCCGCCGCAAGCAGCCGGCGTGAGAGCTCCGCTTCCAGCGCCGGATCAGCGATCACCGCCAGCTGCGGGTGGTGGCGCACGCACAATTCGACCAGCGCCTCGACCTGGCGATGCGCGGTCAGCACGGTGGCGCGGAAGCGCTCCGGGTGACGTCCGATGACGTCGAGCGTATTGCCGCCGATCGAACCGGTGGCGCCGAGGACAGCGACGTTGTTGATCATGCGCAGACTCTAGACGCCCAGCAGCAGCAAGCCGGCCGCGAACACCGGCAGCGCCGCGAACACGCTGTCCAGACGATCCATCAAACCGCCATGGCCCGGAAAGATGCTGCCTGAATCCTTCACCTGCGCATGGCGTTTCATCAGGCTCTCGATCAGGTCGCCAACGATCGACGCCGCCACGGTGAGCAGCGCCAGCAAGGCCAGCGCGATCAGTTGAACGCCACGTACATCCAGCA
>JBDTZX010000498.1:0-3181 GCA_040004895.1 Rhodanobacter sp.
CGAACCGCGCTGGCTGCTGTTCGGCCTGTGCATCGGGCTGGGCCTGTTGACCAAGGGTCCGGTGATGCTGCTGCACATCGTGTTTCCGTGGCTGCTCGGGCCGTGGTGGAACGCCTGGGCTCGCGAGCATCGCGCGCGCTGGTATGGCTGTGGCGTACTGTCGATCCTGCTCGGCGGCGCGATCCTGCTGGCGTGGGCCCTGCCGGCCGGTTTTTCCGGCGGCGATGGCTATCGACACCGGCTGTTTTTCACCCAGACCGCCGGGCGCGTGGTGAATGGCCTGCCTCAGGCGAAGGATTTGCAGAGCCATGCACGGCCGCTGTGGTTCTACCTGCTCGGGCTGCCGCTGTTGCTGTTCCCGTTCAGCGGCTGGCCGCGGGTATGGGTGGCGCTCGCCAGCTTGCGACGGCCCCTGGAACCGGGCATCCGTTTCGCGTTGTGCTGGCTGCTGCCGAGCTTGCTGGTGTTTTCGCTGATCAGCGGCAAGCAGCTGTACTACCCGCTGCCGGAGTTCGGCGGAGCCGCACTGCTGATGGCTGCAGCGATTGCCGTCTTGCGCGAACGCCGATCGGCGCTGGCGGAAACCGGCTGGCTGGGTACCTGGCCGCTGGGCATCGGCGGCATCGTGTTCGGACTGTTCCTGTTCGCGCTTCCGATCCTCGTCAACGGCAATCATCTGAACGGGGAGTGGTTCGATACCGCTGCGCCGTACAGCCGCTATTTCAGCGTGATTTTCCTGCTGCTCGGCGCCCTGCTGTTGTTGCGCGGCCGCGGCGAGCTGCGTCGGCTGGCAGTCGCCGGCCTGGTCGGCGCGCTCGCGCTCAACACGCTGTTCACCCTCACCTTGTGGCAGCACTACGACCTGCATCCCACATCGCAATTGCTGGGTGCTGCGGAAACGGCCAAACGGCCGATCGGTTATCTGGGCAACTACGAGGGCCAGTTCCATTTCGAGGGCCGCCTGACCCAGCCGATCACCGAACTGTTCGGTGACCGGGCACTGCAGGATTTCGCCCGCGCGCATCCGGATGGCGTGATCGTGACGCATCCTGAAAAGCTCGATGCCAACGACCTGCGCTATGCGCTGCTGGTGCAGCCGTTCCGCTCGTCATGGCTGGTGGTATGGCCGGCCATTTCACTGGCGGACCTGCAATCCGGACATATCCCGCCGGAACCGGCGCAGCCGACACTGGTTTATCCGGCTGACGACTGGCGCTATCGCAGCCACCCGTGAGCGCAACGCTGATTGCCAGCCTGCGCAGCCAGTGCGGCGGTCCGCGCGATGGAGCGCTGCTGCGTTTCTCGCTGGGAAACGCACTGCTCGCCGGCGGCGATGCCCATGCCGCGGCCGATGAATTCAGGCGTGCGCTGACATTCGATTCGGCGTATTCGGCGGCGTGGAAACTGCTCGGCAAGGCATGCCTCGATTTGGAACAACCGCTGGCGGCCGCGGAGGCCTGGCGGCAAGGCATCCACGTCGCCAGTCAACGTGGCGACAAGCAGGCCGAGAAGGAAATGACGGTGTTCCTGCGTCGGCTGGAAACGAAGCCGGGGTAACAGCGCGCCCTACCTGTTTTCGAGATCGTAGGGACTGGGCAGGCCATTGGCCGAATAGCGCTTGTACTGCCATTGATATTGCACGAACGCGAGGTCGACGCAGTCCTGCACGCCCCGATTCAACGCGGCACACGCAACCGCGGGATGGGCATCGGTCAGTCCCGCCGGTGCCGGAAGCAGATGAATCCGGTAGCCGGATCCGCGCGGCAGGCGCGCGGCGAACGCAAACAGCACGGTGGCGCCGGTGCGCGTGGCCAGTCGCGGCAGCAGCACCATGGTCAACGCCTCGCGACCGAAGAACGGCGCGAACTCGCCTTCGCCAGCACGCGGCTTCTGGTCGGGCAGAATTCCGACTGTGCCGCCGGCAGCCAGCCGCTTGTACAGCGTGCGCACGCCGGCGCCATCGGCACGCACCTGTTCCGGCGCCAGCGCACCGCGCACCTTGCGCAACAGGCCTTCGATCGCGGCAATCCGCGGCGGTCGATACAGGATCGCCATCGACGTCTTGCGACACAGCCAGTAGTTCAACAGTTCCCAGCAGCCCAGATGCGGCGCGGCAATGATCACGCCCCGGCCCGCCGCCAGCGCTTCGTCGAGCAGCGCTTCGCCGCGCACCTCGCGGATCATCGACAGCGATCGCCGCGCCCCGCTCCCCCAGACCTTGATGATCTCGCTGGCGGACTTGCCGCTTTCGCTCATGACATCGCGCAGCAACGCGGCCTGCGCTGCATCGTCCAGTTGCGGCTGCACGATGCGCAGGTTCACCGCGGTGTTGCGCGCGGTTTTGCCGTGCCGCCACAGCACCAGCCGGCCCAGCCCGCTGCCGAGGGCGTGCAGCGCACGCAACGGCAGCAGCGCCAGCAGGCGCAGCAGCAGATAGAGGGCATACATGTCGAGGCGCATCGACGCAGTTTACGGGAGCCTGCCCGTCTGTTGGTCGGCGATGGCGCCAACGCCTTTTCGCTTCCGCCCGCCAGGCACGCGGCTTAAGCTGCACTTCCGTCCCGCACCGTGCCGCCATGATTGCCCTGATCCAGCGCGTACTTTCCGCCCGTGTCGATGTCGACGACGAAACCGTTGGTGCGATCGGTCCGGGCCTGCTGGCGCTGGTTGCGGTGCAGCCGGACGATGGCGAAACCCAGACCAAGCGCATGCTCGAACGGCTGCTTGGCTACCGCGTGTTCGCCGACGAAAACGGCCGCATGAACCGCTCGCTCACCGACAGCGGCGGCGGCCTGTTGCTGGTGAGCCAGTTCACCCTGGCTGCGGACACGCACTCGGGCATGCGACCGAGTTTCACCCGCGCCGCCACGCCGGACTACGGCCGGCACTGGTTCGATCGCCTGCTCGAACTTGCGCACGCTGCGCATCCGGGGGTGGAAACCGGGCGCTTCGGTGCCCATATGGTTGTCCAGCTGGTGAACGACGGGCCAGTCACTTTCTGGCTCGACACCCATTGAATCTCGCAAACACGCTCGGTCAGCGGTCGGGCCTTGTCAGGGTGCTGAATCGTCGCGCGCTGGCGTGATTTTTGCGTCTCGCTCCGAAACTTTTTCCACTTGAAATCTGGTCAAAAAAGCAGCACATCGCTATAATGTCCGGTTCTTGAACCCCGCGGCGGTCG
>JBDTZX010000258.1:0-3176 GCA_040004895.1 Rhodanobacter sp.
TTGATGAAGGCGCCGTACTGGATGGCCACTTCGGCCACCTTGTGCGCAGGGTTGCTGACGTCGGCGGGCTTGAGCACCCATTTGAGCTCCGAAAAATCGATGCCGCCTGTCATCCATCCGATCGGCGGCATGATGATCTGATCCACCAGCGAGGCGACGATCTTGCCGAACGCACCACCGATGACCACGCCAACGGCCAGGTCGACGACATTGCCACGCATCGCGAAATCGCGGAATTCCTTGAACATGCCCATCTTCGATACCCCCTTGGTTGTGATCGGGACAACGGGCTGACTCTAGCGCGGCGGGCGGCCGGGGGACAGCAAAGGTTTCGCCGGGCAGGCGGTCAGATGATCCGCCCCTTCAGCTCGGCTACACCGACCAGTTCCGCGTGGAAGCTGTCGCCGCGTTGCAACGCCGCGACCCCGGCAGGCGTGCCGGTGAAGATCAAGTCGCCGCTTTTCAGCTCGAACAGCGTGGACAGCGCGGCGATGATTTCCGGCACCGCATGCACCATCTCGCCAAGCGTCGCGGTCTGGCGCATCTCGCCGTTGACGCTCAGTCGCAGCACGCTGTCCGCATCCGGCTGGATGTCGCTCGCGGGGCGCAGGGCGGAGACCGGTGCGGAATGGTCGAAACCCTTGGCGATATCCCAGGGATGGCCCTTGGCCTTGACCTGCGCCTGCAGGTCGCGTCGCGTCAGGTCCAGGCCCACACCATGACCGAAGATCAGTTTCGTCGCCTGTTCCGGTGCGATGTCACGGCCGCCTGCCGCAAGCGCGACCACCATCTCCACTTCGTGATGCAGGTCGTGGGTGACCGACGGGTACGGCACGTCCGCACCGTCACCGACCACCGTATCGGCCGGCTTGCAGAAAAACATCGGTGTGCCTTTCTCCACCGTCGCGCCCATTTCTTTCGCATGCTCGGCATAGTTGCGGCCGATGCAGAAGACGCGCCGGATCGGAAAACGCTGGTCGCTGCCGATGATCGGCAGGCTGGTCACTGCGGGCGCGGTAATGATGTAGGTCATGGGGGTCAAGCCTAGCAAACCCGATACGCCGTTCGCGACCTCAAGCATGGTCGGTCTGCGGATTTTCGCGCGTTCCACGAAATAATGCGGATGCATCCGAAGTCGCCGGTTGCACCTTGGCCGGGGTGACAGGTGTCACCGACAAAGACTGATATCGGCACTTGGTCCGGGGCGTGTCATGTCGTGTAACGTTCACGCATTGGATCTGGATGGGGATGCCGGTGAGCAACGCCGACTTGTTGAAGGAACTGCGCATCGACCGCAATCAACGTGACGACCACCAGGGTGGGGCGAGTCGCTGGCCATGGATCGTTGTGGCGATCGTCTTCGCGCTGTTGCTGCTGGGCGGTGCCAGCTGGCTGGTCCTCGGTCATCGCGCCGTGCCGGTGCAGACCACCGTCGCGGTGGCGCCGAGCTCTGACAGCGAGGCCGGCGCGGTATTGCAAGCCACCGGTTACATCACCGCGCGCCGGCTTGCGACAGTGTCCGCGCAAATCACCGGCACCCTGATTGCCGTGTTGATCGAGGAGGGCGATCACGTCAAGCAGGGCCAGGTACTGGCGCGGCTGGATGACAGCGCATATAAGGCGGCGCTGGACACGGCCAAGGCGCAGGCGGCCGCCAGCCATGCGCTGGTGGCGCAGTACCGGGCGCAGCTGGCGCAGAACCAGCGCGATGCCGCGCGCCAACAGTCGCTGGCCACACAAGGTCTGGTGTCGAAGCAGGCAGCCGAGCAGGCCCGCACGTTGACCGACACCACGCTGGCGCAACTCGCGTCGCAGCAGAAGCAGGCGGCCTCGGCCGATGCGCAGGTCACCGAGGCGCAGGTCAATTTCGACTACTGCGTGGTGCGTGCGCCATTCACTGGCGTGATCACCACCAAGGATGCGCAGGTTGGCGAAATCATCTCGCCGTTCTCCGCCGGTGGCGGTTTCACCCGCACCGGCGTGGGCACCATCGTCGACATGGATTCACTGGAGATCGATGTCGACGTCAACGAGGCGTACATCGGACGGGTCAAGCCGGACATGGCCGCCGAAGCGGTGCTGGATGCCTACCCGGACTGGACCATCCCCGCGCATGTGATCGCGATCGTGCCCACCGCGGATCGCGGCAAGGCAACCATCAAGGTACGCGTGGCGCTGGAAAAGAAAGACGTGCGCATCGTGCCGGACATGGGTGTGCGGGTCTCGTTCCTCGAAGTGAAGCCGAAGACCAACGCGCCGTTGCCGCAGGGTGTGCTGGTGCCGGCCACGACGATTGTCCGGCGCGACGGACACAGCGTGGTATTCGTGATCGAAGCCGGCAAGGCACGTCAGCGTGTGGTCGATCCGGCCAGGCAGGCGTTCGGCGAGCTGCGCCTGCTGCCGGCGGCGATCAATCCGGGCGACACCGTCGTGCTTGCCCCGCCGGCAGACCTGCACGACGGATCGGACGTCCAGACGAAAGCGGCAACACCCTGATCAGCAAATGAAGCAGTTCGCCAGCACGACAGACCGCAAGACATTCCTCGGAGACACGCCATGGGCACACTGATCGAAATCAAGAACCTCGCCAAGACCTACGAGCGCGGCAAGCAGAAAGTCGAGGTGTTGCATCACGTCAACCTGGACATTGCCGAGGGCGATTTCCTTGCGCTGATGGGGCCATCCGGTTCCGGCAAGACCACCTTGCTCAATCTGATCGGCGGACTCGACACGCCGAGTGCCGGCAGCATCACGGTCGGCGGCCAGCGAATCGACCAGCTCGGTGGTGGCGCGCTGGCGAAGTGGCGCGCGTCGAACGTCGGCTTCATCTTCCAGTTCTACAACCTGATGCCGATGCTGTCGGCGCAGCGCAATGTCGAGTTGCCGCTGCTGCTGACGAAACTGTCGGCGTCACAACGGAAGAAGAACGCGTCGATTGCGCTGCAGCTGGTCGGCCTGTCTGACCGCGCCACGCACAAGCCGGGTGAACTGTCCGGCGGACAGCAGCAGCGTGTGGCGATCGCCCGCGCGATCGTCTCCGATCCGACCCTGCTGGTCTGCGACGAGCCGACCGGCGACCTGGATCGTCAATCCGCCGAGGATGTGCTGGGCCTGCTGCAGCAGCTCAATCGCGACCACGGCAAGACCATCGTGATGGTCACGCATGATCCGAAGGC
>JBDTZX010000071.1:0-10699 GCA_040004895.1 Rhodanobacter sp.
CGGCGCACCGAAAATCGACATCGACAAGCTGCGCAGCTTCAAGACCAAGGTGGTCAACCAGCTCACCGGCGGGCTCGCCGGCATGGCCAGACAGCGCAAGGTGCGCACGATCGAAGGCATCGGCGCATTCGTCTCGCCGAATGAAATGGAAGTCCAGACCAGGGACGGGGTGAAGCTGATCCGCTTCGAGAACGCGATCATCGCTGCCGGTTCGCAGTCGGTGAAGCTGTCCTCGTTTCCATGGGATGACGAGCGCATCGTCGATTCCACCGGCGCGCTGGAACTGAAGGATGTGCCGAAGAAACTGCTGGTGGTCGGTGGCGGCATCATCGGGCTGGAGATGGCAACGGTCTACGCCGCGCTGGGCAGCGAAGTGACCGTGGTCGAGTTCATGGACCAGCTGATTCCGGGCGCCGACGCCGACCTGGTCAAGCCGTTGTCGCAACGTCTGGGCAAGCGGCTCAAGGGTATTCACCTGAAGACCAAGGTGGTCGAGGCGAAGGCGAGCAAGAAAGGTATCGAGGTCCGTTACGAAGGCGACAGCATCCCCGCGACGACGCTGTTCGATCGCGTGCTGGTCTCCGTCGGCCGTTCGCCGAATGGCGGCGTCATCGGCGCGGACAAGGCCGGCGTCGCGGTTACTGATCGCGGCTTCATCAACGTCGACACGCAGATGCGCACCAACGTGCCGCACATCTTCGCGATCGGCGATCTGGTCGGCCAGCCGATGCTGGCGCACAAGGCCACGCACGAAGCGAAAGTTGCCGCCGAAGTCGTCGCCGGCCACAAGAGTCACTTCGACGCGCGGGTGATTCCGTCGGTCGCATATACCGATCCGGAAATCGCCTGGGTCGGCGTGACCGAGCGCGAGGCAAAGGAAAAAGGCCTGAAGGTCGGCACCGGGAAATTTCCGTGGGCTGCCAGCGGCCGCGCGATCGGCATCGATCGCACCGAGGGTTTCACCAAGTTGATCTTCGACGAGGAAACCCATCGCATCGTCGGCGGCGGCATTGTCGGCGTGCATGCGGGCGACCTGATTTCCGAAGTCGCACTGGCGATCGAGATGGGCAGCGAGGCCGCCGACATCGGCCTCACCATCCATCCGCATCCCACGCTCAGCGAATCGATCGGCATGGCCGCCGAAATATACGAAGGCACCATCACCGATCTGTACATGCCGAAAAAGAAATGAACGCGTTGGCCTACAAGGACGACGAAGCAGCGCATGCCTGATGAAAAGGAAGATCGACATGTGGAAAGCAGTATTTGTTTTTGGTTCGTTGCTCTTGATGACATCGTTGGTTGCAGCGGTCCACGCGGACGATGGCGATGACGCCATGTTGATGCAGCGTTGCCCGTCATTCGCTGCATGGAAGAACGCCCATCCGGAGCTTTCGGACAAGAATCGGGCAAAGAAAATCGCCGTTGCCAAGCCGACCGATCCCGTGTTGCGCCAGCAGTTGCTGGAGATGGCCAGGGCCGATCAGGCGGCGCGCGATGCGTGGATCAAGGCCGATCTCAAGACGGCCGGTGGCACCGATCCCGCCGTCAAGCAGCTGACGAGGGTGGACGCCGCCAACCTGAAGAAGCTGAAGCCGCTCATCGAGCGGCAGGGCTTCCCGAGCCCTGCGCGAGTAGGCATCGATGGGGTGAACGCGGCCTTCATCCTGGTGCAGCACGCCGATCGGGATCCGCTGTTTCAGATGCGGGTATTGCCGCAGCTTGAAGCGTCGTACCAACACGGTCTGATCAGTGGTCAGGATCTCGCCATGCTGACGGATCGCACCTTGCGCGCACAGGGCAAGCCGCAACGCTATGGCACCCAGTTCATATCCTATGACAACCGTCCGCAGATGAAGCTGCAGCCGACCGAAGACTTTGCCCACGTGGATGCGCGTCGTGCGCGCCTTGGCATGCCGAAACTCGCGGACTATGCGTGCGTTCTGTCCATGTATTACAACAAACCGGTGGTGGCCACGCCATGAAAGACAGTCGCACCCTCCGCAACAGGATCAATACGGCACGCCATCCCGCCGTTCGCGCTTCAATGCCCGCGCATGCCAGAAGAACTCGTCGAGGAAACGGTTGAGCGTGCGCGTGGTGCGTTCGTCGCTGGGGTAGCCGTTTTCGTCGAGCGCCGAACCGATGCGCGGAATCGCGCATTCGCTGGGAATCGCCGACATGCCCAGTTCCGCCAGTGTCGCGCGCAAGGCCATCGCTGCACGCACGCCGCCGAACTGACCGGTGGAGTAGCAGACGATGCCGGACGGACGCCAGAAATATTCCTCGAGGAAATGATCGAGCAGGTTCTTCATTGCCGGCGGGATGCCGTGGTTGTATTCGCCGCTGACGATCAGGAAGCCGTCGACACGGCGATACAGTGCGGCAAGTTTTTCCAGAGCCTCCGGTGCGGTGCCGGTGGCGTATTCCTTGTACATGCGATCGAGCAGCGGCAGCTGCAGTTCCAGCGGATCGACCAGCACCGCTTCGTGCCCGCGGGCCTGCAAGGCGCGCAATACCATTTTCGCGGCGCGAATGCCCATGCGATCGACGCGGACCGAACCGAGCAGGACGGCAATCGACAGTGGCTGGTCTGCCGTGGTCATGAGCAACTCCTTGAGTCCGTTACGGGACAAGATGGCAGGTCCAGATTACCCTGCATTCTTCCCCGGTAACGAAAGAGGCCGTCATGTCACTCACCGTATGCGTTGCCGGTGCCACCGGCTGGGCCGGCTCCGAACTCGCTCGCGGCATCGCTGCTGCCGACGATCTCGAGTTGATCGCCGCGGTATCGCGCGCGCATGCGGGAAAGAAGCTTGGCGACGTGCTGGGCGAGCCGCGACTGGATACACCGGTTTTCGCCAGTGCCGGCGAAGCACTTGTGCGAGCGTGCGATGTGTTCGTGGAATACACCCGGCCGGAAAGTGCCAAGGCCAACATCCTTGCCGCACTGGAACATGGTGCGCATGTGGTGGTGGGAACGTCAGGTCTCACCGGCGAGGACTACGCGCAGATCGATGCACTCGCGCGCGAGCGGCAACGTGGCGTGCTGGCCTGCGGCAACTTCGCGCTGACCATGGTGCTGCTGCAGAAGTTCGCCGAGATGGCGGCGAAGTACATCCCGCATTGGGAAATCATCGACTACGCGTACGAAGGCAAGCCCGATGCGCCCAGCGGCACGGTCAACGAACTGGCCGCACGGCTCGGCAAGGTGCGCCAGCCGCAACTCGATGTAGCTCTGGACAAGACCATCGGCGCGCGCGAAACCCGCGGCGGCACGGTGGCGGGCACGCAAGTGCACGCGGTTCGATTGCCGGGCTTCGTGCTGGGTGCCGAGGTGATCTTCGGCATGCCGGATCAGACATTGTCGCTGCGCCACAACGCAGGCAGCAGCGCAAAGCCTTATGTCGACGGCGCGCTGCTGGCGATCCGCAAAGTCTCCGGCCTGATTGGCCTGCATCACGGGCTGGATGCGGTGCTCGAACTCTAGGCGGTTGTCTTTCCGCGGGTGCCGGCCTTCTTCTGCAGCGCGTTCTGGATGGTCACCTTGGTCTGTTCGATCTGTTGCTGTACCTCGAACAGGGTGAAAATCATCTGGTGCAGGATGCCTTCGAACTCGACGGGATCAACTGGCACACCGAGGTCAAGCTTGGCCTGCAGCATCACCTGGCCTTGCGCATTCAGCATGACGGTACTTTCATGCGCCATCCAGAGGGAAACGTCCTGCTGTGCGGAGTACGCGGAAGAGTATCGACGCAAGTCGTTTGTATTCATCCAGCTGGCGGACTGGTTGGCGATCGCCACATTCCATGCCTGCATGCCGAACGTCGGCCAGTTCATGCTCAGCTTGAATTGCTTTCTGAGCGCCAGGATATGTCGGTTGATTGCGTCGTTCGGAAGATGACCGCGGATATCGGCGCCGATCGCTTTATCGAGCTGTTGCAGCGGCTGCAGATTCACTGTGTTTTTGCGAAGCGAGTTGTCAATGTCGACAAGATTGGCGCGCAACTCCACCTCGATCTGCTGACTGGCGTCGGCTGCGGCGTTGGTGTGCTGGGTGTGTTCGACCCACGCGTCCAGTCCCAGCGCGGTCAGGATGCTGAGCACGATCATCAGATACTGCTTGGCGAATTCGCCAAGGTTCAGAGCGGAGGGTTTTGCCAATCGGATATGCATGATGACTCCAGCATCGAGGGCCCGCGGAAGCGGAGGGTACTCGATCCGGAAGGTTGGCGCGTCGCGTCGTCAGCGTTTTCTTGCGGATGTTTGCCACTGGCCCAGCAGCCAGGTGACGGCGATGCATCCAGCCAGCGCGAACAACAACCGCAGGGAGGACATTGCCGGCAAAGGCAACGCTACCAGTGATCGCCACCATTGGCCGCTGTCGGGCACGAGCACCACGACCAAGGCAACCAGCAATGCGATATACAACGAGATGATCAGACCAAGCTCGAACGGCGTATTCAACGACGGTTGGCGGGTCGCTCCGATCTGCGCCGCGACCCGTCGCGCAAAGTCTGCCGGAAGGCATTCACTCGAAGGTTGCCGCAAGACATGCGCAAGCAGGCGATAGCGCTGTGTGCGCGCATCGTCCGAGCATGGGTCGAGCTGCAGGCGTTGCCTGCGCATGGCGTTTTCCTGCGCCAGCCATTCGCGCTCGCGCGCGGGATCGTCGAAGGGATGGATGTCGTCGTTGATGTCATGGATCATGCTGCAACTCCCGTCCGGCTCTCGAGCGCGCCACGCAGACGCAACCGCGACCGGAACAAGTGACTTTTGATGGTGCCGCCGGCAAGCCCGGTGATGCGGGCGATCTCGGGAATCGATGTTTCCTCAAGGTAATACAGGCTCAGCAGCGTGCGCTGCAGTGGCGGCAATGTCTCGATCGCCGTATGCAAGTGGCGCAGGGTCTCCTCGTTGGCGCAGGCGGCCTCGAGGTCGAAACCGTCGCCGATGTTCTCCACCAGCGACGGCTCGTCGTCGCCGTCGCTTTCGAGCAGGGGAATGCGCTTGTGCTGCAGGTGACGCAACGCGATGGTGTACGCCACGCGGCCGATCCACGACTTCAACGCACTCTCGTAACGGTACTGATGCAGGCACTGGTGCACGCGCAGGAAGGTTTCCTGGCACAGCTCGCGTGCGTCCTCGGGGTGACGCACCATGCGCTGGATGATGTGCCAGCACAGGCCCTGGTATTCGCGCACGAGTCGTTCGAACGCGCCGGGCCGACCGCCGAGCACGGCGTCGACCAGCTCGCGATCGGGGCTGCGGGTGTCATCCATGCCGCAAGGGATACGCGCATGCGGGCAACGGTTGCAAGCCCGGGCTGCAACCATTTCGGCAAGAGCGGTATCTACAGACCTGACCATACTCACGAGGAACCGACCCATGGACAAAGGCCTTCTGGTACCGATCGTCCTTTTCATATGCATCGTCTACGCGATCAAGGTCGTGGTGGATGCGGTGGTGCGCCGACACATGATCAATGCCGGCAGCACGCCGGAGCTGGTCAGCTCCATGCTCGGCGAAGAAGAGCAGCGCCGGCGTCACTCTTCGCTGCGCTGGGGCATCGTGCTGGTTGCGCTCGCCCTCGGCTTTGCCATCATCCAGTGGACCGGCTGGAGCGACCTCAATGCCGGCATGATCGCCGTGCTGGCTGGCGTCACCGGGCTCGGCAATCTCGCGTTCTACGTGATTTCGCGACGGCTTTCCTGATCGTCGCCAGGCGGTCGTCGCGCTAGACTGGCCGCCCGTTCGATAACAGGAATGACGACCATGCATGCCAGTGGCACGTTCGAAGTGAAGATGGCTCCGCAGCCGGCGGAAGAGCACGTCGGTGATGCCAGCATCGGCCGCATGGGGCTGGACAAGCGTTATAACGGCGATCTCGATGCCACCGGCCTGGGTCAGATGCTCGCCACCGGAACCCCGGTGCAAGGCTCGGCCGGTTACGTCGCCATGGAGCGGGTCAGTGGCACGCTCGGCAGTCGTCGTGGTGCGTTCAATCTTCAGCACAGCGGCACGATGACCCGCGGTGAACCGAGCTTGAGCATCAGCGTGGTGCCCGACTCCGGCACCGACGAGCTGACCGGACTTGCCGGCACGTTGACCATCACGATCACCGATGGCAAGCATTCCTACGATTTCGAATACACGCTGCCCGCCGCGGTCTGAGCGCGTTCATCGCGCTCATCAAATAGGGGCGCGGTGACTTTTTGGTTGAGTTCTGCGCATCAGCCGGCAACATATCGTGCAATGGCTGCCCAGTGCGTCTGGATGATTCCGCGTTTCGTCCACTGCGGCGAAACGCTCGCAGTATGCGTCCGCGATCAGCCGCGCGCGATATCGAACAAGTCGCTCTGCGCGCGGTAGCTGTCCTGATCGACGAATCCGGCGAGTCCCACGCCAACGAGACGATAGCGACTATCGGAAGGTCGCTCGACGCGCTCGCGCAAGGCACACGCGATGTCGGCCAGTTCGTTCGCCGATGACGGACGCTGCGCGGGCGTGTGGCTGCGCGTCAGCGTATGAAAGTCGGAGGTTTTCAGCTTCAGCACAACGGTGCGCGCGATCCTTCCGGTTTCGCGCAGCTGCCCGGCCCACGCCTTCTCGGCGAGCCGGCGGATGTGCGGCTCGAGTTCGCCCAGCAGCAGGTCACTCTCGAACGTGTCTTCGGCTGATACCTGCAGCGTGGGACGCTCGGGTTGCACCGCATGATTGTCGATGCCTCGGGACAGCTCGTGCAGCCGGCAACCCCAGCGACCGAAGCGCTGCTCCAGTTCGGCCATCGGCATGCTGCGCAGGTCACCGACGGTGGCGATGCCGAGCACCGCCAGCTTCGCCTCCATCACCTTGCCGACGCCCGGCAGGCGTGCCACGGGCAAGGGTGTGAGAAACGCTTCGATCTGGTGCGGACGGATCACATAGAGCCCGTCGGGCTTGTTGAAGTCCGAGGCAATCTTGGCGAGAAACTTGTTCGGCGCGACGCCCGCCGACGCGGTGAGCTGGGTCTCTTCACGGATCGCCGCGCGGATCGCTTCGGCCGTGGCCGTGGCCGAGGGCAGGCAGGTCAAAGTTTCGGTCACGTCGAGATAGGCCTCGTCCAGCGACAGCGGTTCGATCAGCTCGGTATGCCGCGCGAAGATCTCGCGCACCTGCCGCGACACTGCCTTGTAGCGCACGAAATCCGGCGGCACGAATACCAGCTGCGGGCATAGCCGTTCGGCGCGGATCGCCGGCATCGCCGAGCGCACGCCGAACACCCGTGCCTCGTAACTCGCTGCACACACCACCGAGCGCGCGCCGCGCCATGCCACCGCCACCGGCCTGCCGCGCAGCGTCGGATCGTCGCGCTGCTCCACCGACGCGTAGAACGCGTCCATGTCGACATGGAGAATCTTGCGGGGCGGGACGGGCACGCAGTCAACCTGCTGGTGAGGCGGGTCAATTCTAGATGCATGGCGATGACGCGGCGACCGATCGGCTGGCGCCTCGTCCCGATGACGCGTGCATGTGCCGTGAAAGCCCGATCGTGCGGCATCACGCATGGTTCGCACCGCGCTCGCTAGGCTTCGTTTTTGTCTATTGACCGGACCCGACACATGAAGATCCTGATGGTGCTGACCTCACATGACCAGCTGGGCGATACCGGTAAAAAGACCGGCTTCTGGCTGGAGGAATTCGCCGGTCCCTGGTATGTGTTCAACGACGCCGGTGCACAGGTCGTGCTGGCTTCGCCCAAGGGTGGCCAGCCGCCACTGGACCCCAAGAGTGACGAGCCGGACGCGCAGACCGCCAACACCGAACGCTTCCGCAAGGATGCCGCAGCGAAGGCCGCGCTGGCCTCGACGCACAAGCTGGCTGACATGGTCGATGGCGACTACGACGCCGTGTTCTACCCAGGTGGTCATGGCCCGCTCTGGGATCTGGCCGAGGATCGCGATTCGATCCAGCTGATCGAATCCACGTGGGCCGCCGGCAAGCCGCTGGGCGCGGTCTGCCATGCGCCGGGCGTATTTCGACATGCGAAGGCTGCCGACGGCACGCCGCTGGTCAAGGGCAAATCCGTCACCGGATTTACCAACACCGAAGAGGCAGCGGTGGGGCTGACCAAGGTCGTGCCGTTTCTGGTCGAGGACATGCTCAAGCAGAACGGTGGCGTGTATTCGAAGAAGGATGACTGGCAGTCCTACGCGATCACCGATGGCAAGCTGGTGACCGGTCAGAATCCGGCTTCTTCGGAAGCGGCCGCCAAGGCGTTGCTGGCCCTGCTGGATTGAGCGGGCAGCCATCGACCTTCACGCTGGCTGCCAGTGGACTGCGAGATCACGACGCCATGAAACCGCTTTCGATGATCGAAACGCTGCGGCCTCGGACGCGTACGGCCGACTGTCACCTGGTCGGGCGACCGACGTCGGTATCGCTGCACAAGTCCGGCGCGCAGGCGCTGGAGACATTCATCAGCGCAGTGGACTTCCCCTGTCTGGGCGCGAAAGCCGCGCTGGCGCATTCGCAGATCCGCATGATCGACGCCGGTGATCTGCAAAGTGCCGACCACGATCAGGCCATCGTGGCGCAGCTGCAACAGTTTGCCAGCCACGCGGAGGCCGACACGCTGTTTGTCAGTTTCGTGGTGCTGTTTGCGCCAGCGCCCATCCTGTCCGAGTTCGTATTCGAGCAGGCGCTGTGGCAACGCCTGCAATCGATGCACGCCATCGATCGGCGGCAGTTCGACTGGGATCCGCGCGTCAGCTGCGATCCGAAGTCGGCGCATTTCAGTTTGAGCATGGGTGGAAAAGGATTCTTCGTGATCGGCCTGCATCCGGGCGCGAGCCGTCCGGCGCGACGGTTCCGGCAGCCCGCGCTGGTGTTCAACCTGCACAGCCAGTTCGAGCAGTTGCGCAGCGACGGACGCTACGAAAAATTGCGCGCGGCGATCATTGCCCGCGATGTCGCGCTTGCCGGCTCGCCCAATCCGATGCTGGCCATTCATGGCAGGGAATCGCAGGCGCGGCAGTACAGCGGGCGGCAGGTCGATTCCGGCTGGAGCTGCCCGTTTCATGCGTTGCTGCGGAGCGAACGAGCATGATCAGGATCATTGCACCGCGCAGTGGCGTCGCCTTCGAGATGAAGCGTGGCGAATGCCTGAAGGTGATTGATCCGCAGGGCGAGCAGGTGGCCGATCTGGTCGCTTTCAATCGGCATGACACCGGCGAGGCGATTTCCTCCGGGCGCAGCATCGACTACGCCAGCAAGATCTATCTGAGCACTGGTGATCCGATCTATTCGAACCGCAGCAAGGTGATGCTGCGCATCGCCGAGGACACCGTAGGCCGGCACGATTTTCTGCTCTCGCCGTGTTCGGCCGAGATGTTTCGCATCATTTACGGTGAGGCCGAACCGCATCGCGGCTGCTTCGGCAATCTCGCCGCGGTGCTGGCGCCCTACGGGATCGCGCCGGACGCGATCCCGACTGCGTTCAATGTGTTCATGAACGTGCCGGTGGATCCGGCGACCGGCATCATCCGGGTCGAGCCGCCACTCAGTCGTGCCGGCGACTCCATCGTGTTCGTGGCAAAGATGGATCTGCTGATCGGTCTCACCGCCTGTTCGGCCGGGCAGTCAAACAATTTCGCGTACAAGCCGATCCACTACGAGGTGAGCGGGCATGCATGATCCTGTCGCCGCCGCGCTGGATGACGGGCTTCCGGCGAGCGTGCCGCACACGGGCACGATGGAGCGCATTCCCAAGTGGCTCAACCTGGTGCCGATGGTGCTGCAGTGGTGCTGGCTGGGACTGCGGCATGGCAGCCTGACGTTGCCCTCGACCGCGAACCCGCGGATCACCGCGGGTGGGCTGGTCGGCGATACCAAGTCCGAATACTTCGAGAGCATGGGCGTGCATGCGCGATCGAAGGTGGCGCCGTACGTGATGCTGCAGGTTGCCGGTAGCGACATGCTGGCAGCCGCGCTGTCGGTGATGAAGGAGGCCGGCCTGACATTTCCGGTGGTGGCCAAGCCGGACCTCGGCTGGTGCGGTTTCGGCGTGCGCCGACTCGACGACACACTGGAGCTGGCTGACTACCTGGCGCGCTATCCGCCGGGCGAGGCGCTGATGCTGCAGCACTACCTTGACGAACCGGGCGAGGCCGGCATCTTCTACGTACGCCATCCGGACCAGCCAAGAGGCTGGCTGCTCGGCATTTTGCTGCGGCACTTTCCGCAGGTGAACGGCGACGGCGTCAGCACCGTGGCGCAGCTGATCGCACAAGATCCACGGCTGCAGCGCGCAACGCGCAACCAGCGCGAGCACGAATGCCGGCACGATCCCGACCACGTGCCCGCCGCTGGCACCACCCTGCGGCTGTCGCTGATCGGCTCGACCCGCGTCGGCGGTCGCTACGAGGATGGCTCCGCGCTCGCCAGCGAGGCGTTGATTACCGCGATCGATGCGGTGGCGCGTGACATGCCGCACTTCCACGTTGGCCGTTTCGACGTCCGTTATCGCACTCTGCAGGATCTGCGCGAAGGCCGCTTCACCATCATGGAAGTCAACGGCGCCGGCTCCGAAGCGGTGCACGCGTGGGATCCGAAATATTCGGTGCGCCAGGTCTACCGCATGGTGTTCGCCAAGCAGCGGCTGCTGTTTGCACTGGGCGCGGCCAACCGCGCGCGCGGACATCGGCCGATCGGCATGCTG
>JBDTZX010000544.1:0-3166 GCA_040004895.1 Rhodanobacter sp.
ACGATCTCGATGCGCCGGAACAGGTCGGCCAGCCCGGACTGCGCCACCTTCTTTTCCTGATGGAACAGATCGCCCTTGGTGATCAGCACGACATCGTGATGCCGCGCCACTTCCTCGACCGCCTCGCGGATACCCGGCAACAGCTCCACCGGATGTTGCAAAACACGCTTGCCGATCTCGACCAGCTGATGGATCTCGGCCACCGAAATACGCCCTTCGGTGATCGCGATGGCCGTCTCCACCATCGACAGCGTCATGCCCTTGGCGCCGTAGCCGAACAGCTTGAGGTTGCGCCGCTCGGTCGCCAGCATCGTGTCGTTCACGTGGCTGTCGCCCAGATCGACATGGCGTCCGACGATGCGGACGAAGTCCTCGTTCGCCTGCCGGTAGTAGTCTTCGCTGCGCCACAGCGTGTCGTCGCCATCGAAACCGATCAATTGCAGCATGCATCCCCCTTTCATTCACGGCACATCGAACGGATGCACCGGGTCAGCCTATGATAAACGCCCTTCCGCCCGCATCCGGAGCCTTCGATGACCACGCACTGCCAGCATCTCGATACCATCCGGGAGGTCACTCCCAGCGCGCGCGGCTGCGAGGAATGCCTGAAGACCGGCGACGTCTGGCTGCACCTGCGCCTCTGCCGCAGCTGCGGTCACGTCGGCTGCTGCGATGACTCGCCAAACAAACACGCGACGAAACACTTTCATCGGACGCAGCATCCGATCATCGAAGGCTACGACCCGCCCGAAGGCTGGGGCTGGTGCTACGTCGACGAAGTGATGTTCGACCTGCGCGACCGCATGACGCCGCAGCTCGGCCCGATTCCGCGCTACTACTGATCCGGATATCACCGCCATGGCCACACCCAGCAGAATCCTGTTGCAGACGACAATTCCCACGATCGACGACGACTGGCACATCGGTCGCTTCAGCCTGTTGCGCGACTACCTCGCCAACCTTCGCGACGATGCCGGCGACGCGCTGTTCGACGTGGTCGCGCGTGACCGCGATGCGCCCGGCGCACCGGACAGCGTGCTCTCGAAGCTCGACGAGTCATCGTTCGACGAAATGTGGCTGTTCGCGGTCGACACCGGCGACGGACTCACCGAGGAAGACTGTGCGGCGATTACCCGCTTCCGCCAGCGCGGCGGCGGCCTGCTGGTGACCCGCGACCACATGGACCTGGGCAGTTCGGTGTGCACGCTGGGTGGCATCGGTGCGGCGCATTTCTTCCACACGAAGAATCCCGATCCTGATGCCTCGCGTCGGCATGTCGACGACACCATCACCACCGATATCTCGTGGCCGAACTACCATTCCGGCGCCAACGGCGATTTCCAGCACGTCGACATCCGCCTGCCGCTGCACCCGGTGCTGACCGATCCGGACGCGCCCGATGGCGCACTGCATTCGCTGCCGGCACATCCGCACGAAGGCGCGGTCGGCAAGCCGGCCGACGATCCGACTGCGCGGGTCATCGCTACCGGGCGCAGCAAGTTGAGCCGCACCGAATTCAATCTGGCGGTGGCATTCGAGCCATCGGCGGACGGCGGCCCGGCCATCGCGCAATCCACCTTCCATCACTTCGCCGACTACAACTGGAATCCGTCGAAGGGCGCACCGAGCTTCGTCAGCGAAGCGCCCGGCGACGCACTGGCGCATGCGCCGGAAGCGCAGCGTTCGATCGAACGCTATGTCAGGAATCTTGCGCTTTGGCTGGCCGGGCGTCCGGTGGATACGCCAACGACGACGTAGTCGACCAACCAGGTTGGTTGTCTTGATGGGATGGCGCACGCGAGCCGCACAGACACAACAGGGGCGTGAAATGTTTGGAAGAATCCACACGATCTTTGTCGCGAAGTTTGATTCGATCAGTCTCTTCAGGACGTTGACGGCCGTATGGACGCTTTTGATCCTGAGCGCCGCGCCATTGCGCGCACTCGCCATCGAACCGATGCGTACTGGCCAGGAATCCTCCTTGATCCGGGCAGCTTTCGCGGATCGATCTCTGTGGCTTCTTTCAGATACGGGACAGCTTTCGGCCATAGCCGAAGCGAGTAGCAAACGTGTCGCCGTAGACCTGTCAGAACCCGTGCTGGATCTGTGCACAAATAATGGTCATCCGATGGTGCTCACTGATGCTCACGGAAGAGCCTGGACACTGCGCCGATGGACCGGACGAATCTGGTCCAGGATGACGGTAATTCCACGTAAGGGAGATGACCTCCTGGCAATGACTTGCGCGGGCGGAACAGAGACTGTTCTGACCTCGAGCCGGCTGATTGACGTCGATAGACATGGTGCAATCCATGCCATCCACCTTTCCGGGAAGTTCCACCCCGGTACGATCAGCGCCTCCTACGACGATGGGCACGATTTTTTTGTTGGCATCAACGCGGGGGAATGGGGTGGAGGGCTGCAACGCATTCGCAAAAGTACCGGCGCGATTACATCGATCGAGCGAAACACGAACGGAGAACTGTGTGGAGGACCGTTGAACTCCGACTGCGATCCGGTCACCGGCATTGCGCCGGAACCATGGAATCCTCACTGCATCTCCGCCGCCATCGGCATCGTGCACATGATGACCCAAGGCAGCATCATTGAAGTATGTGGGGATGACGTCAGGCTGCTATACGCCAAGCCTTATACGTCCGCAGCACTGACCTCTCGATTGAAAGGCCACAGTCCGAGAACTGAAACTGTTGCCTTCTTCGGCCTGACCACCCGCGAGGGTGCGCTATGGGCTATCGGCATCGATGGGCTGTATCGGATCGACAGAAACGGCACAGCAACATCGACTCCCTTGCCACGCTTCAAAAAAATTGGCGGCATCGAAGTCAGCTTCGACAACCCCGCCCTCATCTTCGTGATGACCAGCGCCAACCAACGGCATTCCCTGAGCGGAAACGTGCCGATGCTTGTACCTCGCTGACGAGTTTCGCCCACGAGAACCAGCCCGCCGAATCGAAGCGCCAAGGATGCCTCCTGTGCGCTATGGGCGCTCAGGTGACCTGGCTGCCCAGGCTCAGGTTGATGCCCAGCGTGGTGGCCAGTTCGCGCAATGGTTCGGCATCGCGCGTGAGCGTCATGAAACCGGCATAGGTGTCGCCGTCGGTTTCCCACGCCCACAGCGTGTAGCCGAATTCGGCCAGCCGGTCGT
>JBDTZX010000004.1:0-3145 GCA_040004895.1 Rhodanobacter sp.
GCGTGTCGCGCCATTCGCTGCCGCTGGCCGAAGCCAACCGCAGCAGCGCGAAGCAACTGATCCGCGTGACCGCGACGGTGAAGAACACCGGCTCGCGCGAAGGCACCGAAGTGGCTCAGCTGTACGTGCGCAATCTGGGTACCAGCGTCGAACAGCCGGTGCGCGGCCTGCAAGGTTTTCAGCGCGTCACACTCAAGCCCGGCGAGTCGAAACAGGTGACATTCGATCTCGGTTTCCCCGAACTGTCGTTCTACAACAACGAGAGCCAGCCGGTGATCGAAGCCTCGCACTACACCGTGTGGGTCGGCGGCAGTTCGCAGGCGAACGAGCATGCCGATTTCGACGTGACGCCCTGAGCGCGTAAGTGTTGCCATCGCGTCACGGTGATTAACGTTCACCTTGACGCGAGCGAGCCAGCCAGTCGCCAGCCAGCGCCAGCAGGCAAAACCCCAGGCACAGCATGACCACGCCGCTCCATCCGGACACGGTCCACGCCCATCCGGCACCCAGCGCGCCGATCGCGCCGCCAATGAAAAAGACGCCGACGAAAATGCCGTTCAGACGGCTGCGTGCCGCCGGATCGAGCATATTGATGGCGCGCCGGCCCAGCGTCTGGTCGCCGATCGCACCGGCATCGATGGTGATCGCGGCGACCACCAGCAGCGCCAGCGAGAGTTGCGGGTGGGCGTGGATATCCATGCCCAGCCAGCCTGCGCCGGCGACGCCTGCCAGCAGCAAACCGGCTAGCAATACGACGTGCGCCACCGGCATGCCCACCGCGCTATAGCCGCGGTCGCCGGCTTTTCCGGCCAGCGGCGCCACGATGGTGCCGGCCACGCCGGCCAGGGCGAACAGTGCCACCCCGTTGCTGTCCAGCGAAAAAGGCGCCCGCTCGAGACACAACACGATGCCGGTCCAGAAAGCGCTGAAGCACGCCATGGCGATCGCCGTGGAGACCGAATAACGACGCAGGCTGGGTTCGCGTTTCCACAGAGTCCACAACGAACCAATCAGCGCGCGATAGCGCTCGCCGCCAGCGGGATGCCGTGATGGCAGCCAGCACCACAACGCCCACGCCAGCAGCGCGTCGAACACGCCGAGCATGCCGTAGAAGGCGCGCCAGCCGAGCGTGCCCGCCACCACGCTGGCCAGCGGTCGCGAAATGAGCACGCCCAGCATCACGCCGCTCATCACATTGCCGACGGCGCTGCCGCGTTGATCCGGATGCGCCATTGCTGCCGCCAGGGGTACCAGGATCTGGATGGCGCACGAGGTAGCGCCCGCAAGGCATACGGCAAGCAGAAACAGCGGCGCCGTGGTGGCGATGGCCGCCAGCACCAACATCGCCGCGCAGCAGGACAGGGTGATCACGGTGAGCTTGCGGTTCTCCAGCAGATCGGCGAGCGGCACCAGAAAAATCATGCCCACCGCGTAACCGAGCTGAGGCAGCATCGCGACCAGCCCGGCCAGCGAGTCGGGCAAGCGCAGTGCGCGCGCCACCGGCCCGGCCAGCGGCTGCGCCGCGGTGAGGTTGACGATGATCACGCACACCGCGAAAGCAAACAGCACGGTCAGCGGTCGCGTCAGCGGGCTCAGCACCTCGGGCTTCGCTGATTTGCCCAAGCCTCCGGTTTCCAAAGAGTCTGCAATCTGCCGCATGTTCGAAAGCCTTGCCAACGGGGAAGCGTTCGATGCTAAATACGCCTGCACTATGCTACAAGTGAATATTATTCATAATAAATATGCGTGGATTACATATACCTTGATGGCACCACGCGGAGAAAAGCATGAATACCCGGGATGTCGCGGCCTTCATCGCCGTGGTCGATGGCGGATCCATCGTGCAGGCAGCCATGGCACTGCACCTCACTCAGCCGGGTGTGACGCGGCGCGTGCAGAGTCTGGAAAAATTGCTTGGCGTCGAACTGCTCGATCGGCAATCCAAACCGCTGCAGCCCACCGCGGCGGGGCGCGAGGTCTATCAGAAAGGCCGGCAGCTGCTGCACGCGCAGTCCGATCTGATCGCGCTCGGTCGGCCGGACGTCGAGCCCTCCGGCGAACTGCGTCTGGGCATGCCGCCGTTTCTAGCCGAGATGGCACTGCACACGCCGGTGGACCGCTTGCGCGAAAAATTTCCGCAGCTGACGTTGCGTATCCAGGCGGGCTGGTCGTCGGGCTTGGTTGAAAGCGTGCAGCAAGGCTTGCTCGATGTCGCCGCCGTGGCGTTCTCGGAACGCACGCCACCGCCGCAAGGCATGCTGGCGCACTCGTTCGGGCGGCAGTCGATCAAGGTGGTGGCAGCGCCGTCGCTGGGTTTGCGTACGCGGGTCGCGCTGCAGGATCTGTCGGCCTATCCGTGGGTGCTCAATCAGAACGGTTGCGGCATGCGGGCCTCGCTTCACCGTACGCTCGATGCGCAAGGCTTGCCTTGCGACGTGGCGGTGGAGGCGTTCGGTGCGGAGCTGCAATTGTCGCTGGTGGCGCGCGGCAACGGCATTGGTCTGGTGACTGCCGACTTGCTGGCCGCAAGCGCCCATCGCGACCGTCTGAAAGTGTTGCAGGTGAGTGATTTCAAGCTCGATCTGGTCGCGTGGCTGATTCATCGCGCGCTGCCGCCGCGGCTGGAAGCGCCGGTGGCCTTGCTGCTGCAACAGCTGAAGAAAGTGATGGCGGAGCGCTGAGGCCAAGTTGCAGCGAGCGATACGCTGCCTGCCTGCAAGGAAGGGTACTAGTCGCGAGCGACACGCTCCCTCCCCTGTGTGCAGGGGAGGGCTGGGCGGGGTTCGCCTTACTTGCGCGCGGCAGTGATCTCGCCGATCACGTCCTTGCCCTTGGCGCGTACGAGGTGCGGATATTTCAGGCCTCCGTGGTAGTCGAGTTTCACCGTGCTATAGACGTCCACATTCTTCACCAGCAGTTCGATCGGCGCGCTGCCGGTCTTTGCCGCGGTCACGGCGTCCTTCAATCCGTCGGGCGAAAAATCCTTGCCGTTGACGGCAACGAGGGTGAGGTCGGGGACCACGCCGGCGTTGAACGCCGGGCCGCCCCACTGCACGTCGCGCACTTCGCCCTTGGCGGACACTGACATGCCGAGCGAGTAGGCGAGGTTGGCACCGTGGCGAATCTTGTCGGCAGCCTTGTCGGT
>JBDTZX010000328.1:0-3138 GCA_040004895.1 Rhodanobacter sp.
CCGAGGCTTTCGTAGAGGATGCCGAGCACGATGTACATCGCCAGGATCGAGCCGATCAGCAGCACCATGCCGTTGGACTTGAGCTGCTGCAGGCGCTGGTTGGCGCCGGTGTAGTCGACGCGCACGCCGTCGGGCAGGCCGACCGCGAACGCCGCCTGCTCGACCAGCTTGACGCCGCGGTCCTGCGGCACGTCCTTGGCCAGGTTGTAGCTGATGGTGGCCGCCTGCAGCTGGTTGTGGTGGCGTACTCGCAGCGGGCTGGCACTGGGCTCGATGCTCGCCAGCGCGGACAGCGGGATCATTTTTCCCAGGTCATTGCGCACGCGCACGTTGAGCATCGACTGCGGACTCACGCTCTGCGCCGCATTCACGGTGAGCACCACCGAATATTGGTTGATGTCGGAATAGATCTGCGACACCTGGCGCTGGCCGAACGAGTTGTACAGCGCCGAGTCGATCGTGCCGATGCCGACGTGCAGGCGCCCGGCGGCCTCGCGGTCGATCTTCAGCAGCTGCTGCTTGCCGACCTGGTCGAAGTTGCTGCCGACGTCGCGGAATTCCTTGACCGTGCGCATCTGCCGCACCATCTTCAGCGCCCACGGCTGCAGATCGTCGCCGTTGCTGCTGATCAGCTGGAATTCGTACTGGCCGCCGTTGTCGCCGCTGCCGCCGCCGCCGAGGAACTGCGCCGCACTGACCGAGACTTTCACGTCGGGCAGCAGGTCGTAGTGCTTCGACAACCGCTCGACCACCTGCTTGATGCCTTCCTTGCGCTGGCCCGGCCCGCTGCCGTGCGGCTTCAGGTCGACGAACATCTGCGCGCTGTTGCCGACCGCGCCGCCATCGCCGCCACCGTTGCGGCCCAGCATGGTCAGCTGGTCGAGCACGGCGGGGTCGGCCTGCATGATCTTCGCCACGGCCAGCGTGCGCTCGGTCATCTGCTGCGGCGAGATGTTGGCATCGGCGTTGATGTCGACCTGCAGCTGGCCGGTGTCCTCGTCGGGCATGAAGGTGCCGCCGGCCGTCTTGGCCACCGCAAAGCCCAGCGCGACGGTGAGGAACAGCAGCAGCAGCGGCTGCCAGCGCATGATGCGGCGATGGTGCATCGCCCAGTCCAGCGCGCGTTCGTAGCTGCGCAACAGCGCGCGGTCGAAGTTCTCCACCGCCCGCTCGATCCGGCCCGGCGGCTTGCGGTCGGCCGGCTCGTGCGACAGCAGGTAGGCGCACAGCGCCGGTGTGAGCGTGAGCGAGACCAGCGCCGAGATCACCACTGCCGCGGTCAGCGTCACCGAGAATTCGCGCAGCAGCATCACCAGCATGTTGTTGCCGAACAGCAGCGGCGCGAACACCGCCACCAGCGACAACGTGATCGAGACCACCGTGAAACCGATCTCGCCGACGCCGGCGAGCGCGGCCTGCATCGGCGGCTCGCCGCGCTCCATGTGGCGCACGATGTTCTCGATCACCACGATCGCGTCGTCCACCACGAAGCCGATGCACAGCACCAGCGCCACCAGCGACAACGTGTTGAGCGTGTAGCCGAGCGACCACATCACCACGAACGCACCGGCCAGCGACAGCGGCACGCTCAGCGTGGCGATCAGGGTCGGCCGCAGCCGACGCAGGAATACCAGCATCACCAGCACCACCATCGCGATCGAGATCAGCAGCGCCACCTGTACTTCGTGCAGCGCCGACTTGGTGGTCTGGGTGAGGTCGAACACCGGCGTCATGCCGATATTGGACGGCAGCGACGCGCGCAGCTGCGGCAGCTTGGCGCGGATCGCCTCGACTGTGGCCACCGCATTGGCCTCCGGCCGCTTGCTGATCTGCAGGCCGACCGTGTGCGCATCGTTGAACCACGCCGCCTGGTACTGGTCCTGCTGGCCGCTGTAGACCCTGGCCACGTCGGACAGCCGCACCGGCGTGCCGTTCTTCACCGAAATCAGCAGACGTGCGAACTCGTCCGGCTCGTGCAGGTTGTCGCTGGCGGTCACCGTCATCTGCGTACGGCCATCCGTCAGCGTGCCCTGCGGCGAGGTAACGTTGGCCGCGCGCAGCGCGTTGGCCACGTCGTTGGTGGTGAGCCCCTTGGCCGCCAGCGCGTTGTTGTCCAGCTCGATGCGCACCGCGTGCGGGGTGCCGCCGAACACCTGCACCTGCGCCACGCCGTCGATCTGCGCCACCGCCGGCTTGAGCAGGGTGTCGGCCAGGTCAAACAACTTGTCCTGCGGCATGCCATCCGAGGTCAGCGTGATGAACAGGATCGGGATCTGCGAAGTGTCGAACTTGAAGTACTGCGGTGGCGACGGCATCCCCGATGGCAGGTCGACCGCGGCCGCGTTGATCGCCGCCTGCACGTCGCGCGCCGCGCTGTCAGCGGTACGGCTGAAGTTGAAGCGCACCATCACCGAGGCCGAACCCTCGCTGGCATTGCCGTACATCTCGTCGATGCCGGGCACTTGTCCCAAGTGGCGCTCCAGTGGCGCCAGAATGGTGTTCGCCATGGTTTGCGCGCTGGCGCCGGGCTGACTGGCCACCACATAGACGCCGGGGAAATCCAGTGACGGCAGCGCCGCCACGCCGAGCAGCAGATACGCCCAGACCCCGGCCAGCACCAGTCCCAGCGCGAGCAGCGAGGTGCCGACCGGGCGGCGGATCATCGGCGCAAAGATATTCATCGCGCGGAGCCAGGTGGGACCGAAGCATCTTTCATGGCGACGTTATGCCAGTGCCTGCGCCGCGGCGTATGTGCCTGAAGTCCACACCCTGTCGGAAGGCAGGGGTTCGATCGACCCACCGGAGGTCGCGCGAGGTAACCTTGCAAGGACGCGTTGCCGGTGCCAGTCCGGTCTATTTCGGCAATGCCGGCACCTGCTGCTCCAACTCGCGCTGGCGCCTGATCTCGGCACGCAATTGCCGCCGCGCGATCTTGCGTTGCTGATGGTCGTGCTGCCACAGATAGATCGCCGGCGTGCTCAGCAAAGTCAGCAGCTGGGAAACCAGCAAGCCACCGAAAATCGCGATGCCCAGCGGCTGGCGCATTTCCGAACCGACGCCGAAACCGATCGCCAGCGGCAGCGCCGCGCCCATCGCCACCAGCGTGGTCATGGTGATCGGACGGAAGCGCACCAGCGC
>JBDTZX010000135.1:0-3138 GCA_040004895.1 Rhodanobacter sp.
AGCACGGTCGCGTTGACTGCGCCCATCCAGGCGGCCAGCATGCCGGACTCGAATTCGCCCAGCTGGTTCGAGGTATTGATGAAGATCGCATTGACCGCGCTGACCCGGCCACGCATGTCGTCCGGTGTATCCAGTTGCACCAGCGCACCGCGGATCACCATGCTGACCATGTCGAAGGCGCCCAGCGCGAACAGCGCCAGCAGCGACAGCCACATCGTGGTGGAGACGGCGAACACCAGCGTGGCCACACCGAACCCCGCGACGGAGGCGAACATGATCGCACCGACACGCCGCTGCAGATTGTTGTGCGCCAGCCACAACGACATCAGCAAGGCGCCCACCGCCGGTGCCGCACGCAACAGACCCAGCCCCCACGGACCGGTGTGCAGGATGTCCTTGGCGAAGATCGGCAGCAACGCGGTCGCGCCGCCCAGCAGGACGGCGAACAGGTCCAGCGAGATCACGCCGAGCACGTCGGGACGGCGACGGATGAAATGCACGCCGGCGAACACGGTCTTCAATGTGGCCGGCTCGCGTCGTGGTGGCGTCTGCGAATAGCGCAGGCGAAGCAGCAGCACGATCGAGACCAGATACAGCAGCGCGGCAGTCGCGTAGACGATGCCCGGCCCGGCCACGTAGAGAAAGCCTCCGAGTGCCGGCCCCATGATCATCGCCGCCTGGCCGGCCGAGCTGTTCACCGCCATCGCGCGTGGCAGGATCTCTGCCGGTACCAGCGCCGGCAGCATCGACTGCAGCGCCGGAAATTCGAAAGCCTTGGCGATGCCGATCACGAACACCAGCAGCAGGATGCCGATTTCGTGGATGTCGTGCACCAGGCTGAGGCCGGCCAGCAGCGCGATCGCGATCCATTCGGCGATCTGGCCGAACAGAACGATGCGCCGACGCTCGAACTGGTCGGCGACATGGCCGGCCGGCAGCGCCAGCACGACCGACGGCACAAACTGCACCAGGCCGATCAGGCCCAGATCGAACGCGCGTCCGGTGATCGAATAGATCTGCCAGCCCACGGCCACCGAGAGCATCTGAAAACCGAAACTCGAGGCGATCCGGGCGAACCAGAAGGCGACGAATGCCGGGTGTTGCCGCAACGAATCGGACGGCCGCGCTGTGGAAGGTGCCATGGGTTGCCCTTGCGAGAACGTGCATTATCCGGGCGCACGCCCGATCGGCAAAGCCCGCTAGCGCAAATACCTGTTCAGCGGGAGACGGCCGGGTGACGCGCTCTTGGCATCCTGACTGCCAGGGTCGCGTGGCGGGACGTGCGACATTTCAGAGGTCAAGATCACGGGTCGACAGGCAGAACATGTTTATACGACCAGGCCAGTATCCGGCAGATCAGGTCGCTGATCAGGGAGCTGCCTGCCAGCGGACACGTCGTGCTGGTGATGCACGATGGCTGCAATTGCGACGGCGCGGTCAGCGCGCTTCCGAACGTGCAGGTGTTCCGCGATGCCGACGAGCACGAGGTGGTCAATGCGAGGGTGCAATTGCAACGACCAGACGTACCGGAATGGAGCCGTCACGTCTGGCTTGATCAGGTTGCGCGGGTCGAGCATATGGACTCGATCATGGCCAGCGAGAGCTGAGCTCAGGCAAGATCGTCGGCCAACTGCGATGGGGCCGTCATTGCGGAGGTTGCGGAACGCAGCGCATCCAGCCCGAACATCGGCCGCAGCCAGCGCACACGCCGGATCACAAACTCATGCAGCAGTGCGCAACCGCCGATCGTGCCGAGCAGGATCAGCGCAGGCTCGGCCACCGGTCCCAAGCCCAGCGGTAGCAACTTCCAGGCGAAGAACAGAATCAGGCTCTGATGCAGTACGTACCACGGGTACACCGCTTCGCGCGCATACGACAGCCAGCGGAACGGGCGGTTGAGCAGTGCATGGCCCCAGCCGAGTACGGCGGTGATCGCGATCCAGGTGTAGCTGTAGCGCAGCCAGACCGCGAGCAACTTGGCCAGGGCCAGGGCGGCGTGGGCATGAATGAACTGGCCCGCAAACCGCTCGAGGCCGAGATACGTTGCGAAGCAGACCAGCGCAAGCGCCAGCGTGACGCGGCGCAGACGCGCCAATTCCGCCCACAGACCGCTGTCGGTGCCCAGCAGGTAGCCGTATAAAAACATCGTGGCGTAGAGCGCCAGCGCATACCAGTCACCGATCAGTGCGTGCGTTTCCGGATAGCGCCAGGACAGCAGCACGCCATACGCGAACAGCGGCAACACCGGATGCACCAGCAGGCTGGCGCCGCGCAGCCGCAGGCAACCCGCGCGCAGGCGCTGGCCGAGGCGCGATTCCAGCGCAGGCAGCAGCGCCAGCAGCAGCATCGTGTAGACCCACAGATAGGGCAGGTACCACAAATGCGCCCAGTTCAGCCCGTAGTCCTTGTAGCCGTGGGTCCAGTAGTGCAGCAGAAAAGCGCCGAAGCCTGGCGCGATCGCGTGATCCGTCAGTCCCGCTACGTACGACTGGATCGGGATCACCACCAGCATGCCGAAGATCAGCGGAACCAGCAGTCGCAGCGTGCGTCGCCACGCCAGCCCGGCCAGTCCGGTCTTGCCACGCATGAAATGGACCGCCAGCCCCGAGATCACGAACAGCAGTTCCATCCGCCAGCGATTCACGAACAGCATCGGGTATTGCAGCCACGTGGCGAGGTAGTGACTGTGCAGCGGCAGGCCTTGCCAGTCAGCCACCGGCGCCACGTAGAGCATGCCGACGTGATAGAGGATCAGCAGGCCGAAGGCGAGTACGCGTAGCGCGTCAATATCATGGCGGCGAGTCATGTGGGAATTCCGCTGGAAAGTGCCGTCATGCTGGTGCGCTGTCGTCCCGTCGTCTTGCGCCAAGTGACTGACGGACCGGTGATAGTGACGAACGGCGGGCAGCGAGGGACAAGCCCCGGGGCAATCGGCAGCGTTGCCCGTAGAATTGCCGCATGAAGAATCAGGCGACTTTCGACTACGGAGATTTCCAGCGCTGGCGGCGACCGTTCGAGATCGGTTTCTGGCTGGTGCTGTACGGGTTGAACGCGACCTTCAACAGCGTGACATCGACGATCGATCATCCCGGGCTGCCGGCATGGCAGCCGTGGTCGTGGGAATGGAGCAGCGCACTG
>JBDTZX010000203.1:0-3137 GCA_040004895.1 Rhodanobacter sp.
GCCCAGATCAGGTCCTTCAGATCCTGGTAGATCAGCCAGTCGGCGCCGAGCGTCTTCTCCACTTCCTGCTCGGAATGGCCGGCCGCAACCAGTTCGGAGGTGGAGGGCATGTCGATACCGTAGACGTTCGGATAGCGAACCGGCGGCGCGGCGGAGGCAAAGTAGACATTCTTCGCGCCGGCATCGCGAGCCATCTGGATGATCTGTTTCGAGGTGGTGCCGCGGACGATCGAGTCGTCGACCAGCAACACGTTCTTCTTGCGGAATTCGAGATCGATCGCGTTGAGTTTCCTGCGCACGGATTTCACCCGTTCGCCCTGCCCCGGCATGATGAACGTGCGCCCGATGTAGCGGTTCTTGACGAAGCCCTCGCGAAAGGGCACGCCGAGCGCGCCGGCCAGCGCACTGGCCGCCGTGCGTGCGGTGTCGGGAATCGGGATCACCGCGTCGATGCCGTGATCGGGACGCTCGCGCAGGATCTTCTCGGCAAGCTTTTCGCCCATGCGCAAGCGCGCCTTGTACACCGAAACGTCCTCGATCATCGAATCCGGCCGCGCCAGATACACATATTCGAAGATGCACGGCGTATGCAGTGCGCCATCGGCGCAATGGCGGGTGTACAGCTTGCCCTGGTCGGTGATGATCACCGCTTCGCCGGGGGCGATGTCGCGCACGCGGCGGAAGCCGAGCACGTCGAAGGCCACCGATTCCGACGCCACCGCGTATTCGATGCCCTCCGGCGTCACCCGCTCGCCCAGCACCAGCGGCCGGATACCGTGCGGATCGCGGAACGCGATCAGCCCATAGCCCAGCACCAGCGCCACACAGGCATAGCCGCCGCTGGCACGCACGTGCACACCGGCAACCGCCTTGAAGATGTGGTCCGGAGTCAGCGCCATCCGGTCCTGGATCTGCAGCTCGTGCGCAAACACGTTCAGCAGCACCTCGGAATCCGAATCGGTGTTGATGTGGCGACGATCGCCCTCGAACATCTCGCGACGCAGCACGTCGGTGTTCACCAGGTTGCCGTTGTGGGCGAAGGCAATTCCGTAAGGGGAATTGACGTAGAACGGCTGGGCTTCAGCCGACCCTTCCGAACCGGCCGTCGGATAGCGGCAGTGGCCGATGCCGATGCGCCCGCGCAAGCCGCTCATCGACGCCTCGCCGAAGACATCGCGCACCAGTCCGTTGCCCTTGTGCAGACGCAGCCGCGAGCCGTCCACAGTGGCAATGCCAGCCGCGTCCTGGCCCCGATGCTGCAGCACGGTCAAGCCGTCATAGAGCGCCGATGCCACTTCGCTGGTGCCGACAATACCGATGATTCCGCACATGGTCGTGGCCTGCTTCAGTGATTCGGGGAAGTGTCCGGTGCGCTGCCCGCAGCGGCCGGTGGTGATGGCGCCGTGCCCGAAATTGCAGGCGGCGCGCCCAACATGGGGACGCGCGGCATCTTGGACAAGTCAGGTAGACGGTCGGGCAAATGTTTGAGCATGTCCGAAGGGTGGAGCTTGTCGAGCATTTCCTGCGGATGCAGATGATCGCGCACACTGGCCGGCACGTTGGCCGGGATGGCCTGACCCAGCCATGCCGCCACGCCCTGAAACTGCGGTACCAGTGCCGACTGCTGCCACCATGGCTCGCGCGTGAACCCGGTAAGCCCCATCAGAAAAACCATCGCCGCAACGATCAGCACGCCGCGCAGGAAACCGAACAGCATGCCGAACATCCGGTCGATACCCGACAGGCCGCTGCTCCAGATCAGCCGCCTGACCGCGAAGCGGATCAGTGCACCGATGATCAGCACAGCGACGAAGCAGACGCCGTAACCGACGGCATTGCGCAACGTCGGCATCGTGATCGCATGTTCCAGTTGTGCCGATACCAGTGGACCGAATGCCCACGTCGCCCAGAATGCGGCGATCCAGATCGCCAGCGACAGCAGTTCGGCGACCAACCCGCGGAAGAGCCCGATCAGTACCGACAGAGCCAGTACGCCGAGAATGACGCCGTCGGTCCAGTTCATCCGCTCACCTGCGCTGCTGACGCGTTATCCGACGGGAATCGTGGCACGAGAAGTCAGGGCACCGAAACGATGTTGCCGTCGATGTTCAACTTGCTCTTGATCTGTTCGCGCAGACGCTGCGCATCCGCGCGCTGCGTTTGCGGACCCGCACGCACGCGCCACAGCTTCTTGCCGGCGGACTGCACGGAATCGACGAAGCCGTCGAACCCGTTTGCGCGCAGCTTGTCGCGCAATGCGTTGGCGTCACCCTGGCTGCTCATCGCAGCCAGCTGCACCGCCCAGCCACCTGCCCGGCCCGCCGTGGAAGCAACAGCCTTGGCCGGCGTGTTCGACGAGATGGCATCCTCATGGCTGGCGTCCTGCTCCAGCCGGGCCGGCGCGCCGGGAATCGACTGGGTGATCTTCAGACGCGCCGCTTCCGCCGCAGTGCGTGTTTCGAACGGACCGGCCATGACCAGCGTGCGCGAATGACCCGCCTGAGTGATTGCGCGGCTACTCACCGGATAGCCCAGCGCACGCACCCGGCGTTCGAGGCTGGCGGCACCGGCAGCACTGGCGTAAGCACTGAGGTTCAGGCTGTAAATGCCATGTCCAGCCACCGCGGGAGCGATCGCCGCACTGGCAGTTGTCGACACCGCCTTCGCGGTCGGGGGCGTGCTTGCCGAGGCCTGCGAGCGGATCACCGGCTCGCTCGCTGACGGCTTGGTCTGCATCGGAATCACCGGTTGCGCCGGCGATATGCCGGCGCTCGTCGTCACGGTGGTCGGCTGCGGCGGCTTGCCGGCATTCGGGTCGGTTTCGACGTCACGCGGGCGGCGCGAACCGATGTCGACCGTCGCAAGACGATCGCCTGCGCCCGGGATGATCGCGGTCGCGGTCGGCAGGGTGCTCGACGTCCCACTGGCGGGTGTCGTCGACGTACCGGGAGCGGCGTCCGGGGTCAGGCTCATGGTCTTGGTCTGCAGGTCACCATCCGGGGCTGGCGGAATCGCCAGGCTGACCGACTGGTCACCACCACTCACCGGTGGTTTGCTGGAAAAGAACATCGGCACGAACAGGACCGCCAAGGCGATCAGGACGGCAGCTCCCAGCAGGCGTGTTTTCAAGACTTCGC
>JBDTZX010000222.1:0-10516 GCA_040004895.1 Rhodanobacter sp.
CTGCCGCGCTGCTCTGTTCGACGGTTGTATTGACAGCCTGCGCGGTTGATACGTCGACGAGTGTCTTGAGCGGCACGGTGTTCTGCGCAGCGAAGGCGCGTGAACCATCTTCGCTGAGTGCCACCGCGTCGATGCGGGTCAGCCCCTGCGTCTTGGCGGCGGCGGTGAGTGCCGCAGCAAGATTGCTGCTTTGCTGATCCGACGTGCGGCCCATGTCGGCGTCGATCTTGTGCACGCCGGCGAGTGCCTGCTGGTACAACGCATTATTCGGGTTGCGCTTGTCGTCCAGAGCCGGCAGCACCTGGGCCTGCAACGCCGCATGCAAGGCGGCTTGCGAGTGCGGGCCCATTTTGCCGTCCACCGGAACCAGATGATGATCGCGCTGGAAACTTTCCACTGCGTGTTGAGTGTCAGCTCCGAAGTGACCGGTCGAAGGTAGCCGTTTCCCATCCACGCCGGTGTAGCCGAGCTGGTCCAGATTGGTCTGCAACGTGTGTACGGCGGCACCGTTGGCGCCCAGTGCAAGCGTTGTTTCGGCGGCGGCCTTCGCGGTGGCGTGATGCGGTGGTTTGGCGGCTTCGACGGGCAGACCCACGTCGCCCTTGGCCAAGCGTCCCATAACTTCGGGCGTGAGCGTTTTCTCCCATTTTTCGAACTGCGCCTGACGTGTGTCCAGTCCGTTGTAGCCGCCATTGATGGCCAGCGTGGCTGCTTTGACATTGCCATGAGCCTTTTCGGGCACACGATTTTCCCAGTACCACGTGGCGATTTTCGACGCGTTCTTGGGATCGCTGGCGAGGTCCGGGTCTTTCACCAGATCGAGTCCCAGCGCCTTGCCGGCGGCTGCGTAGTTCTCCTTGCCGGTCAGTTGCATGTAGCCGCGCCCGCGATAGGTGAAGCCATCACCAGGTTGGTCGTTGCCCATGCGCCCGCCATACATCAGCTCGGCCAAAGCTTCGGGCTTGCCTTTCAATGCTTCCACCCGGGCGGCTTCCAGCGCCTGGTCGCCCTCGCGATGCGCGTACTTGACCGGAATCTGGGAAATTCCCCGGGTGTACCGAAACCCTTCTTCCAGGCGAGTCAATCCCTGCGATTCGGCGGAGACCTGCGCCATGAAATTCGCCAGTTCCCTGGGCGAGGTGATGCCCGCCTTGGTGGCGTCCACTAACAGCTGTGCTTCACGATCCGTAGCCATGTGTAACTCCTGATTAATTTTCTGGGGGCGACTGTGCTCCCTGTCTGCAACTGCCTGCCGACCATGGCAGGCCAAAGCTCAAGGCAATTCGACCTCCGGTTGTGTGGCAGGGTCGAAGTTTGCAAAGGTGATCACGCCAAAGTCTTTCGGTGCCAGATCGATCTGCTTGTGCTTGCCGGTGTCCTGATCCGTCACTTCGCGCTTGAGGCTGCTCAACAGCCAATCGCGGTGCTGCGCCGAATAGGCGAACGTGTACTCGTTCGACCAGTGCTGGCGTGAACCGCCTTCCGTCACCACCGTGAACCCGTTGTTGGTGATCTGCACATAGCTGAAAGGATCGCCCGCGATGCCGCCGCACTGGGCGCAGGGCACCAGTTTTTCGTTCTGCGCCGCTTTTTGTAATTGACCATTCGCGTCACGAATCAGGATCAGCACGCTTCGTGCCGGACCTTCACCCAGTTTCTCGTTCCCTGCGGTGGGCGGATCCAGCACCAGCAGTGCATCGGGTTTGCCGTCACCGTTCAAGTCACCCAATTTGGAGGCGAGGATCTTGTTCCCGTTCGTGGCGAAGATGTGCAAGTCATCCATGGAGGCGTCCCGATTCTTGGTGGCAGGCTTGATGGCCCTGGCGTAGGGATTGCTGCTGCCGGCAACAGGTAACGCCGAAGTTGAGGCTGTGCCAGGACTCGCCGCCGATTTCGCGGCATCGGCGGGCGCGTTCGCGTTGCACGCAATGGAAAGCAGGCAGAGTGCGAGAAGGCAGCTTGCGCGAATGAAGCCCTGTCGGCCCGCATGTGGAGGAACTAGTGCTCTGTCACATCTACCATTCATAGTGCTGTCCTGTTGAATATGACGGGTGATTGATGTTGGCCGTGAAACGCATTCCGGTTTCCTTGCCATCGCCATCATCGAATCGCGCGACTGCACGGTGATCATGCGGTAACCCTGGATCAGACGGCGAACGTCCGGCAGCCAACGTCCACCGCTGGTCACGATCCAGCAAAACGCCGCGCCGGCCGCCGTGTCCGCTTGAGCATGACCAACCGTTTCGATGTCGTGATTCGTCGTTGTGCGCATGATTCGATGGTTATCGCGTGTAAACGGATGCTGCCGGTTCCGGTGTAAACAACGGCGGTGCTGGAACCTTGGCCAACGCCAGATCATGCTGCTGGTTCACTTGCGCCAGCGCCGCGCTGCTGTGGGCGAGGGTGGTGTGGATCGCGTCCTTGGTCTCGACGAACGCGAGCTTGTCGTTGATGCCTGGAAGCGTGCCTTTCTCCACCGCGAAGGCGCGATGTCCCCGATCACTAAGCAGCACGCTGTCGATTCGCGTGATGCCCTCGGACTTGGCCGCAACCACCAGTGCGGCGGCCAACCGTTCGCTGTGCAGGCCCGGCGCGATGTGGCGTTCGGCTTCGGCCTTGTGCACGCCGGCGAGGGCTTCCTTGTACAGCGGGTTGTCGGGGTTGGCGGCGTGGTCAAGACGCGGAACGGTGGCGTGATGCGGGTGGGTCGTGTCGGAATGCGCTGATTCCAGCGCGCGCGCATCTGCTACGCCGTCTTTGTCGAGGGTACTTCCGTGATCGGCGAGCTTCAACAAGTCCGCTTTTTCGTGATTGGCGCGATCTTCCAGCGAATGCCACAACTTGGGCGAACTGTGGAAAAGCTGCTCGTTATGTTTGATCTTGTAATCCTGCACGGCTCCGACAATGTCCTTGTCACTCAACTTGGATAGTTCATAGCCGTTGCCGAACTTTTCCTCCAATCCCTTTTCGAAAATCCCCTGCGCCCCGGTTCCCTTCTTGAAGTTACCGGGCCCAAACTGGACTGATGTGCTCCACAGAGCATCCTGCACGGCAGCGCCGCGGCTGGATAAATCGATACCGTGTGCTTTCAGGCCCGCAGCTGCCGGGTCGTAGTGAGTCGTCTTCATCATGTTGTGCTGATTCTGCGCAAAGCCCGGATCATTTTTCGCAAGCTCCTTCCATTTGGCATCGAATGCCGGCGTCTTGGGCTCCAGCCCCTTGAACTGCTCCTTGTAAGCTGAGTTGTGCAGATACTCCTTCAGCGAGCCGCCATTCGGAGATGTTGAAAACTGATACGTGCCATAGGAAATGTCGCCATGATCTCCCTTGCCCGAGGAGATCGTGCCGGGACCGTGGCCCTCGTAGTGAGCCGAGGTTTGGCCGAGATCCCATTCGAGTTGAGCCATGGTGTTCTCCTCTGGTTTTCCGGCACGACGCGGCTACTGCATCGTGATATTCCAAGGTGAGTTCAGTGTTGACGCGCTTCCAGTGCGGTGGCGCGCTTGGCAGTTTCTTCCAGTGAACAGTCGTTCGATTCCAGGCGCTGTCCTTGACCGTCATCCGGGGCTAGTTTGCAAGTGGCATCGCGATATGCGATCCATTTTTTTTCCTCGACGCGTAATTTGGTCCGTTGACTTTTGGTCAGCTGGTTCATCAACGCCTGATACGTCTTGTTCAGACGTGCATCCTGATAAACGTATTCGGTGCTGATGCAATCCTGCACGGCGGCATCCGCGCCCCCGCTTGCATCGAGGCATGCGTCATAGGAATGACGTAGCCCGATGGCGTCGGTTCCGCCTTGAACAGCATGGTCATCCGCAGGCGCGGGATTTCCTTGACCTTTTGGCGCAGCGTTCATCACGCCCGACATACAAACCAGGACACAGAGCACGAAGGTAGGAAGAAGTGGAGGCGTTTTCATGTTGTGCGTCACTCTCGGCGTTCAACAAGGGAAGCGTGGTTCACGATCCAACAAGGGAGCCAGATGTTCAGGGCACCGAGCCCCACTCGGTGATGATGGCGTTGAGTACGGCGGCATTGGTGGCGGCATTGCTGCCAACGCAGGTCGAGAGATACGTTCGGCGCAGCGCGGCGCTTGCCGGTGCGATGAAACCGTAGGTCGTCCAGACGGCCAGACCGGCAGGAGAGGGGGCGTGCCAGTAAGCGAGAGCTGGAGCACAGGCCGGACCGCCGCTGGCGCCATAGCCAGAGATGCCAGCCATGCACAGATACATCGTGCAGGGGTCCACGGTTTGCGCGTGTGCGGTAACGGTGGTGAGGCAAATGGCCGTGCCGAAGGTGATAGTGGCGAACAAGGTGCGCAGTTTCATGACATACCTCCGATGTATTTGCTCGTGACGTGTTTGGACTAGACGCGCAGCTCATGAAGATTTGGGGCGCTATTGAATTCGTGCCGCCGGACTGCAGGCGGAGTAGTAGACGTGGCAATTGGTGCGGCCGGCTTTGGTACAAGTACTCATGCTCGACTGAATAGCTTTGTCAGCTGTAGCATCGCTTTCTACGTTGTAGCCATCGTCATCCACCACCATTGCAGCGCAGCCATTGCTGTACGAGACGTCGATCTTGCAGTGTGATCCGCCCTTCGATTGGCAATCTGTCATAGCTTCCTGCTCGGCCTCGCTTCGAGTGGCTGCACCAGTAATTGTTCCGAGGCTGCCCTTTTCCCCATCTGTCGCAATTGCCCCCCACCGACTAGTCCATTGCGGTGGTGGCGGTCGATTCTGCACTTGTTGTTGACTGTTGTTGTTTTCCCCGGGGATGGGTGCACAGCCTTGTGGGCCGCCTTGACCAGGTGGAGTACCGATGGGGTAATAACCAGGAGGGCAATTACCTTCGGCATGGACGATGCCGCCCAGCAAGAAAAGCATTCCGAACAACAACCAGCGGCAGGCTTTCATTGCATATCTCTTGTTGTCGGCGCTGTGGGGCGGCCTGATGGTATCGGCGTGAATGGAGTTGACGACGAAGCCAGAAGTTAGCGTGGTAAACAGGGCGCCAGTCTCATGAAATACCTCCGATGTATTTGTTTGTGACGTGCCTCAGCGAGGAACGCAAGCTCATGAAGAAAATGGTGGGGCTATTGGATCTGTACCGGCAGACTGCAGGCGGAGTAGTAGACGTGGCAGTTGGTGTCTCCGGCATCGGTACAAACCTTGATACCCAACTGCACGGCTTTATCTAGATTGGCGGCAGTTCCCACATTGAACTCCTTATCTCCAAGAATCATCGCAGCGCATTCATTGTCATAAGTGGTTTGTATCTTGCATTGCACTCCACCTTTTTTGAGGCAATCTGCCATAGCTGATTGTTCGGCTTCGCGCTGACTCGATTGACCAACGGTCGTACCTAGACTCCCGTTTATCGAGTCGGTCGCAATGGACCCCCAGCGCCTTGCCCATTGCGGCGACGGAAGTTGAGGCTGCGCCTGACGTTGATTGTTGTTGTATCCGGGAATGGGGGCGCAGCCCACGGGACCTTGGGCACCAGGGGGATTGGTAGGGAACATTCCTGGTGGGCATTCACCCTCGGCATGCGCTACGCCGGTGAGCAGAAGTACTAGGCCAAACGTCAATAGATATTTCATGGACATGCTCATTGCGGCCTCTGAACTTGGTCGGACGACTTCTTTTGATCCATAGTCGCGGTGACTGCATTACCGGCGGACCGAGCGAGGGAAGTGGCGTGGGCATTTGTGGTTGGATTGGTAAAGCCACCACTCGATTGAACCCCGGAATTACCTTCCCCTGTATTCGATGTCTGTGGCGCATACCCACCACCATACCCTCCGCCATACGACCCCGGCGGCTGCCCCTGCGGCCCGGGGCGTGAGGTCGCACCACCGCCGAAGGCTGCATAGGGCATGAAGTTGCCCACGGTTCCCTGAAAGAACGCCGCCGCCAGCGGTGGCACGGAGATGACGAGCACGGTCAGCAACAGACCGATGCCGCCTTGCTGCAAGGCCTGGCTGGAAAAGCCCTCGGCGCCCAAGCCGGTGATGCTGTTGACGATACTGGCCGTCCATAGCGCCGCCGCCACATTCTCGGTCAGCTTCAGCACCATGCTGGATACCACGCACAACATCGCGACCGAGAACAACGTGCCTATGCCGTACATCAGCCATTTGCGAAACAGATCCTTGGTCTGGTCAAAGATCAGACACAGGATGAATAACGGTCCCAGGCCAATGAACAGGCCCATTGTGAACTGGTACAACAGAAGCATGGCGCCAGCCGCCATCGCCGGCCCGGCGGAGCCGAATCCAGCGATGAGTTCTGCATGGGCTTTCTGTTCCACTGACTGGGTGTCCCCCGGGGCCACCTGCACCACATCGATGGCGGCCAGAGTGAGCTGCGTGGCGGCCATGTTGCGGTCGATCGCGTCGATGGGCGAGGTGGCGCCGGAGACCATCTGGCTGATCCCCGAGCCCAGTTCACCGTTAGCCGAGAGCAAGCCCTGCAGACTGCCGCCGAAAATGCTCATGCTGGTGGCCGCGGTGACGATGATGGCGATGCGCGCCATGTTCATCACCATCGCCATCATCGAACCGCGCGACTGACCGGTGATCATGCGGTAGCCTTGGATCATGATCCACAGCGTGATCAATACCAACGCGATGGCACTGGCCCACGACATCATGCTCGCAAGAACATTGTCCTGAAATGTCGTGATTTCCTTTTGCAGGTACTTGTAGACCAGTGCGAAGTAGACGTAATCGCCGAGGTTGCCCATGGCATGCCATTCTCTGTTGAAGCGGTGAAACCATTCGCCGTATCCCAGCGAGCCATTTGTACTGCGCAAATTATTGATTGATGGTAAATGCCGCTTTCAACGCTGTTGCCTGTACCACGTTGCCGAGGATGGTGTTGCTACCATTCAGAGCAACCTTGGCGAGAATCTGTTGCTGCTGGTTGAGTGATTTGATGAGGGCATCATCCCCCGCTATCGAAGTTTGCCAATCCGACATGCTTTGAGCCATGGTTGCGCTGAAGGTCGTAGCCTGGGTGGTGGCGCCGCTCGTGGTGCCAAGGGTATTCACATCATTGGCCAACTTGTTCAGCTTCTGCAGTGTGCCGCCATAGTCGTTCAGTTGGTTGAGAATGATGACTGTCTTGTTGTATTCGTCGATTTGAACCGTGACGATATTTGCGCAAATTTGCTGCTGACTTGCAGTAATTGGTTGATTGAGACTGATGGTGGATGTCAGCGACGTCACCAAACTTCCGACCACCGAGCCGCCGGATGCGCCGGGACAGTTCTGATCGATAAGGGCTGATGGATCGGTAATCTGCGTCAACTTGTTTTGTGTAAGAGATATGTTGGTGCCCAAGCCTTGCACAGTCATGAGCAGTTGCTCGTATTGCTGAACTTCCTGCCGGTATTGATCCAGCTGTTTTGCGTACTGCAAGCCCTGCTTGGTGTACTGCTCGACGGTCTGCGCCAGCTGCGACTTGAAGCCCTCTTGGTTGTTAGCGATGGAGGCTTTGTCGGTGACAAAAACCTGGGCGCAAGTGGCGCCGGCGAAAAGTCCAGCCAGCACAGCCAGAGTCAGAACGCTTCGCCGGGTACGAGATAGCAGCAAGCGCGAGCGCATCGGACGGGTAAGTGATTTGGTCATGGCGCACTCCTATTGTGTTGGTGGTGGGTAACAGGGGCTAGCGTGTCGCCAATCGCGCAGTACTGGGGGTGGATGGCGAGCTTGGCCTGCTCTTGCCGCTGCCCTTGCGGTTTTCATAAAAATCGTTGAGCCATTGCTCAGGGCGCAATTCATCGGTGGTCACACCTTCGGCCGCTGCACGATCGCGCAGCACGTCGTGCATGATCTCGATGTTGTCGGTCGAGGCGGAGATCACCGCTAGCGCATCATCCATGCCACGCAGGTTCAATTGACACACCGAACTGGCGTGGCCCTGCTTGACCAGAAAACAGCGCGAGCGTTCATCCAAACTTACAACGACCTGATACTCGGCGTCTGTCAGCTTCAGCCCATCCACGTAGTCCTCACGGCTGGCGTTGGGGTTGGGCAGCAGGATCATGGTGGCGGTCTGCTCTATCAACGATGCGGCGATGTCACTGGCCAGCGCATCCTCCGGACTCTGCGTGGCGAAGATGCCAAGGCCGTTCTGCTTGCGGATGGTCTTTTGCTTGTTCTTGGCGAACTCCTTCAGTCCGCCCTTGCCGTCGAGGATCTTCCAGAACTCGTCCATCACGTAGATGAGAGGGCGACCATCGATCAGCGCCTCCAGCCGGTGCAGCAGGTAGTTGATCACCGGCACGCGCACTTCGGGGTTGTCGATCAGCTCGGTGTAGTCGAAGCCGATGATGTTGGCTTTCTGCAGGTCGATGGTGTCGACCGGGTTGTCGAACACCCAACCCAGCGAATTGCCGGCCGTCCACCGGCGCATGCGGATGAACAGGCCGTCGTCACCCATGTTGGGCAGGCTCTTCTGGAAATTGGTCATGTTGCGCAGGCGCATTGGTGTGTCGAGCATGTTCTCGACGGCACGGAAGATGTCCTCCTCTTCGCGCGAGCTGTAAATGTTTTTTCCTGCCAGTACCTTGATCAGGTCGGCAAGGAACTGCGTGTTGGCTTCATTGCGTTCGCAATGGAACGGATTGAAGCCGGTGGGCTGACCGTTTTCAAGCGCCAGATAGTTGCCGCCGCAGGCGCGGACGAAGATTTCGGCGCCGCGATCCTTGTCGAAAAAGAAAATGGTGGGCGATGGTGTGAGCTTCTGCACCTGGCTCAGCAGGAAGTTGATCAGCGCGGTCTTGCCGGTGCCGGATTTGCCGATGACCATGGTGTTGGCAATGGCCTTTTCGCCCAGCGAATTCTCGGCCGGATGAGTGGCGTGGAAGTTGAAGTAGTACGCCTGGCCGTTGGTGGTTTGCAGGGTGGTGACGTGGTCACCCCACGGATTGTTTTCCTTCTTTCCGGTCGCGAAGTTGTGCAGCGGCGACAAGCCCAAAAAGTTGAGCGAACTGACGTTGGCCAGGCGCGTGCGGAATTTCCAGTTGCCTGGAAGCTGCGAATAGAACGAGGCGGTCACCGCGAGATCTTCCTTCACCGAAACGAATCCGGCGTTGGAAAGCTCCGCGCGCGTGGTGGCGATCTGCTGCGACAACGTTTCCTGGCTGGGCGCATAGACGGCGATGGTGAAGTGGTATTCACCCAGCACGAAATTGCCCGATGCCAGCTGATCCATGGCCTGGTCCAGCTCCGCGATCTGGCTGAAGGCCTTGTCGCCGGAGGAGATCATCATGCCCTTGGTGCGGTCCAGCGCCTTGAGTGCATCCTGTCGGCCGATCGGACTGAACGAGTGGGTGACGACGTATTCGAAATCCAGATACTTCAGGCCATTGAGGATGCCTGGATAGGTGCCGTCGGTATATTCCTTGATGTTCAATATCGCGCCGAACTGGTTGATTCCGTCCGGCGTGGTAATGACGAAATCGCCTGTCTTGGCAGAGAAGCGCTGCTTGCTCACCGCCAGGTAGTTGTAGACCGGCGCCGGCAGTACCGGCACGGGTTCGTCGATGCGGTTCAGCAGGTAACCGTAAAACTCCAGTGCCTCGGAAAAAACCACGCCATTGCTGGCCTCGTACATGCCAAGGCGGTAGGGCGCGTAGTCCTTCAGCACCGCTTCCACGTTGCCTGCCAGTTCCAGGATGGTGGTGATGCCTTGCTGCTGTTCGGACTCCAGCCGGCCAAGATCGCTGTGTTTTTCGGCGAAGCGCTTGCCGCTGACCATGGGCCGAAAAAGCAACGTGAGGTACAGCTCGTTCTGCATCAGCTTTTGTGCAGACAGCGTTTCGTAGTAGGTATCCGAAAGAGTCTGGTTGAACGCCTGCTTGAACTTGCTCTTGTCGTGCAGCCGCCGCCGCCGCCGCACGTCGTGCACCCAGAACGCCACGTTGACGAAATCCGGCGCACGCAAGGTCTGCAACATGCGATTGAAAGTGTTGTGGCGATGTTCGATATCCCACTCTTCGCGCCCGACAAACGGCAGGCCACCCAGCCGCCACACCATCAGGAAGTCACCGCCCGTGGTCTTCAGCACAGTTGGCGACACGTGCGTGGACAGGGGAATGAATTCGCTGATGGCGGTGTCGGGAGCGAAGTTGGGTTTGGACATGATCTGGATCCGGAGTAGAGCTTTTGAGTTACGACATCGAACGTCTTTTTGATCTACTGCTTTGCCTTGGACTGGCCGCGATAGCTGTTGGGGGTGAATACCCACATGCCATCGTTCTCCCGCAGGTTTCTCACCCTTGTTCGAAACTGCAGACGCAGGCCAAGTAGCCGGAAAATCATTTCGTCGCGACGCGCCATCTGGCGCATCACGAAGATCACCGGTGGTATCAGCAGCAGATAGAACAAGTTGAAATACATCGCCAACAGCATGCAACCGCCCGCGGCCATGAAAAACGGCACGTAGGGCACGCCCATGAACATGGGCGGGCGGGTGCAGCCGCGGAACAGCGCGTTTTTATGCAT
>JBDTZX010000296.1:0-10500 GCA_040004895.1 Rhodanobacter sp.
TCGTCGCCGCGGCAGTCGCCACGCTTGGTGACGAAATTGTAGATGCCGCCGACGCCGTTCTCGTCGCCGGGATACCAGTTCTGCACGGTGGAATATTTGATCTGCGCTTTTTCCAGCGCGACCAGTTCGACTACGGCGGCATGCAGTTGATTCTCGTCGCGGCGCGGCGCGGTGCAGCCTTCCAGATAGGACACGTGGCTGCCTTCCTCCGCCACGATCAGGGTGCGCTCGAACTGTCCCGTATTTTGCGCGTTGATGCGGAAATAGGTCGACAACTCCATCGGGCAGCGCACGCCTTTCGGAATGAACACGAAGCTGCCGTCGGAGAAAACGGCCGAGTTCAAGGCGGCGAAATAATTGTCGCCCGTGGGCACCACGCTACCGAGATACGTCCGGACGATATCGGGGTACTCGCGGATCGCCTCGCTCATCGAACAGAACAGCACGCCGGCAGCGGCCAGTTCCTTGCGGAAGGTGGTGCCGACCGACACCGAATCGAACACCGCGTCGACTGCCACGCCGGCCAGCCGCGCACGTTCATGCAACGGCACACCGAGTTTTTCATAGGCTTCAAGCAGTGCCGGATCCACTTCGTCCAGCGACTTCGGGCCGGCCTTGGGCGCGGCGTAATAGCTGATCGCCTGGTAGTCGATCGGCTCGATCTTCAGCTTGGCCCAGTCCGGCATCGGCATGGTCAGCCAGTGACGGTACGCTTCCAGACGCCACTCGGTCATCCACTCCGGTTCCTGCTTGATCGCGGACAGCTGGCGGATGGTGTCTTCGCTCAGGCCCGGCGGCAGGCTGGTCATTTCGATCTCGGTGACGAAGCCGGCGGCATAGCCGCGACCCAACGCCTCGGCGACTTCGGCGTTGTCGCGCAAGGTATGGGCGCTGCTTTCGCTGATCACGCTGTCGTCGTTCATCCGCTGATGACCTCGCCGGCCGTGGTGGTTGCCGGTTTCAGCATGTCGGCCAGGCTCACCTTGCGCAGCGCGCCGTCGAGCACGCTGTTGATCTGTCGCCAGCTGCCACGCACGCTGCATTGCGATTCGCGATCGCACTGTCCATCGGCCGCGCTGCATTCGGTCATGCCGATCGGACCTTCCAGCGCTTCGACGATCTCCGCCAGTGAAATCTCGCTGGCCGGTCGCGCCAGTCGATAGCCACCGTTGACGCCGCGAAACGATTCGACCAGCGAGGCATGGCCCAGCGCTTTCAGCAACTTGCTGACCGTGGGCAACTCCAGTCGTGCCTCGTCGGCGATCTGCGCCGTGCTGAGCACGTCGGCAGGATGAGCGGCGATGCAGGTCATCACCACGGTGGCGTAATCGGTCAGTCGGCTGACACGAAGCATGAGTGCGCTCGGGCTGGGTGGCTTGAATCGGGACTAAAATGGTACTGATTCAAGCGCGGATGGTCAATCTCGACAACGCACCAGCAACGCGCAACACGCATGGATGATTGCCCGGAAATCGTGCGTTACCGATCCGCAGGGCCGCACCAGCGCTTGGTTTTTGCGCCCACAGAATGGCCTTCCGACATGGCATGCATCGTGCTGCTTCGCAACAGGACCATCACCCGGAGCACGCCATGAAGTGGATCACGGCCGTCATCAAGCCCTTCACGCTGGACGATGTGCGCGAGGCGCTGGCCCAAGCCGGAGTGCAGGGCATGACGGTGACCGAGGTCAAGGGTTTCGGCCGCCAGGGCGGCCACACCGAACTCTATCGCGGCGCCGAATACGTGGTCGATTTCCTGCCCAAGCTGAAGATCGAGGTCGCGGTCAGCGACGATCGGCTCGATCACGCGATCGAGGCGATCGTCGCCTCGGCACGCACCGGCAAAGTCGGCGACGGCAAGATCTTCATCAGCGAACTCGAGCAGGTCATACGTATCCGCACCCAGGAGATCGACGCCGATGCGATTTGAATCCCTCGTCCGCCGCAGCCTCAGTGTCTTGCTGGTCAGTGCACCGGCAACCGCGTTCGCGCAGGCCCCGGCCACGCTCAACAGCGGCGATACCGCGTGGATGCTGACCGCGACCATGCTCGTGCTGTTGATGACAATACCCGGTCTGGCGTTGTTCTACGGCGGCATGGTACGCGCCAAGAACCTGCTGTCGGTGCTGATGCAGTGTTTCGCAATCACCGCCCTGGTGACCGTGCTTTGGGTGCTCTACGGCTACTCCGTGGCCTTCAGCACCAGCGGCATGACGCCGGGGGTGCTCAACCTGCATTCGTTCGTCGGCGCGCTCGATCGCACGTTCCTGCTCGGGCTGAAGCCGGACTCGCTGTACCAGACGGTGCCGGAGAGCGTGTTCGTGATGTTCCAGATGACCTTTGCGATCATCACGCCCGCGCTGATCGTCGGTGCCTTCGCCGAGCGCATGAAGTTCAGCGCACTGTTGTGGTTCAGTGCGCTGTGGCTGACCGTGGTCTATCTGCCGATCGCGCACATGGTGTGGGGTGGCAAGGGCTCGTTCCTCGGCGACCTGGGGGTGATCGATTTTGCCGGCGGCACGGTGGTGCATATCAATGCCGGCATCGCCGGCCTCGTTGCCTGCCTGGTGATCGGCAAGCGCCGCGGCTATCCCGCCACGCACATGCCGCCGCACAACCTCGGCTACACCGTGGTCGGTGCCAGCCTGTTGTGGCTGGGCTGGTTCGGCTTCAATGCCGGCTCCGCGGTGGCTGCCAACGGCAGTGCCGGCATGGCCATGCTGGTCACCCAGATCGCCACCGCCGCTGCGGCGATCGGCTGGATCACGGTGGAATGGCTGGTGCATCGTCGACCCAGCGTGCTGGGCATTGTCTCCGGCGCCGTCGCCGGACTGGTCGCGGTGACACCGGCCGCCGGCACCGTCGGTCCCGGTGGCGCGCTGGCGCTGGGGCTGCTGGCCGGCGCGCTGTGCTTTTTCACCGCCACCAAGCTGAAGCAGAAACTGGGTTACGACGACACGCTCGATGTGTTCGGCGTGCATGCCGTCGCCGGCATCTTCGGCGCCCTGCTCACCGGTCCGCTGGCGTCGGCGACGCTCGGCGGCTTCGGTGACGTGAGCAGCCTTGCCGGGCAGTTGTGGATTCAGGCCAGGGGGGTCGGCTTCACCATCGCCTGGAGCGCCGTGTTCACGCTGATCATCCTCAAGCTGATCGACTGGACGATCGGTCTGCGCGTGAGCGAGGAGCAGGAACAGATCGGCCTCGATCTCGCCCTGCACGAAGAGAAGGCGTACAACCTGTCGAACTGAGCCGTGGTCGTGCGTTGCCCATCATCGTCAAGAAGACAACGCACGACTCGCCAGCCTGCACGGGCAACGCTAAGCTGATCGCCATGCCGCTTTCATTCGCCAGTCATGCACGCGACCACTGACCGTGCCGCCGCCCGCCTCGCCTGGACTCGCCGCGTACTTGGCGACGCCACGCTGACATTGGAATCCGCATCGGCCGATGCGAGTTTTCGCAGTTACTGGCGTACACATCACCAAGGCCAAAGCTGGATCGTGATGGATTCGCCGCCCGCGCAGGAGGATCCGCAACCGTGGCTGGAGATCGGCGCCCGGCTCTCGGCAGCCGGACTGCACGTGCCCGCCGTCCACTCCACAGATCTTCAACAGGGCTTCCTGCTGATCGAAGATCTTGGCACTCAGCTGTATCTGCCTGCGTTGAATGATGCGACCGTCGATGCGCTCTACGGTGACGCGATGCATGCGTTGCTGCGCATGCAGGTCCGACTGGGCTGCAGCGAACTTCCGCCCTTCGACTTTGCAATGCTGATGCGCGGTCTGGAAGTCATGCCGGAGTGGTTTCTCGGCCGACATCTGGGCCATACGCCCGACGCCGACGAACAGTCGGTGCTGCAGGCCGCCTTCGACATCGTGATCGGCAATGCGCTGGAACAACCGCGCTGTTTCGTCCATCGCGACTTCCACAGCCGCAATCTGCTGATCACCGAGAACAGGAGCCCGGGGATCGTCGATTTCCAGGGCGCGCTGGCCGGGCCGATCACCTACGACCTGGCCTCGCTGCTGCGCGACGGTTACATTGCCTGGCCGCGCGAACGCGTCGAGGCGTGGGCCGAATCGTATCGGCTGCGGCTGCTCGATGTGGGCCTCATCGGCGCCGATATCGATCGTGTGCGCTTCCTGCGCTGGTTCGACCTGACTGGCCTGCATCGTCACATCCGGGTGCTCGGACAGTTCTATCGACTGTGGTATCGCGACGGCAAACCGGGCTATCTCGCCGACGTGCCGCGGGTTTATCACTATGTGGTTTCGGTCGCCCGCAGCTATCCCGAACTGAGCAATTTCGCCGCGCTGCTCGAACGCCACAAACAAGGTCGCGACCTGACTCTCGTGACGGGCGCATGAGACATGCGTTGATTTTTGCCGCCGGACTCGGCCAGCGCATGCGTCCGCTGACCGACCACACACCCAAACCGTTGTTGCCGGTGGCTGGCAAGCCGCTGATCGAATGGCATCTCGAACGACTCGCGGCGGTGGGCGTCCACTACGTGGTGATCAACACGTCCCACCTGGCCGAGCAGTTTCCTGCGGCGCTGGGCGACGGTTCGCGCTGGGGGCTGCGCATCCGTTACGCCTACGAGGGTCCGACACCGCTGGAGACCGGTGGCGGCATGCTGAACGCGTTGCCGCTGCTCGGCAGCGAACCCTTCCTCGTGATCAGCGGCGACGTGTGGTGCGACGCGGATTTCTCTCTGCTGCCAGCCGAACCCGCGGGACTCGCGCACCTGCTTCTGGTGGACAACCCAGCCCACCATCCGGAAGGTGATTTCCGACTGGACGCCCATGGCCGGCTGCACGATGACGGCGAGCCGCGGCTGACCTACAGCGGCATCGGTGTATTTCGCCGCGAACTGCTCGCTGGCTGGCACGAGATGGTCGGCACGGAGCCCGGCACCGACGAGAAGCCACCGCGCTTCAAGCTGCGCAAGCTGCTCGAGGCCGCGATCTCACGCGGAAAAGTTGATGGAACGCATCATCGCGGTGCATGGACCGACGTTGGTACAGCGAAGCGACTGGCTCAACTGGACGCCTCACTGCGCAAGTGAACAATGCGAGCGCTGGCGGGGTGACGACGGCAGTCTCGATGCCCTGGTGAAAGTTCTCACTGCAACGACAGAGCATCGCGACTGAAGTCGCTCTCGCAAGAGCCATGCGACGCCAAAAAAAACGGCCCGGGATGAAACCGGGCCGTTCCTGGGCGAAGCGCAAGCGCTTACGGTCGCCGTGCGAGTTCCGGGTTTTCCTTGGTCACCGGCATCAGATCCTTCTTCGACACACCGAGCCAGAGCAGGATCGGGCTGGCGATGAAGATCGAGGACAGCGTGCCGACCACGATGCCGATCAGCATGGTGATCGCGAAACCGTGCACCACCGGTCCGCCGATGAAAAACAGCGCGCCCATGGTGATGCCGGTGAACAGCGAGGTGATGATGGTTCGCGACAGCGTGTTGTTGATCGACCGGTTGAGGATTTCCTCCGGCTCGGCCTTGCGTGCCAGCCGGAACAGTTCGCGGATGCGGTCGAACACCACCACCTTGTCGTTGATCGAATAACCGATCACCGCCAGCACGGACGCCAGCACGGTCATGTCGAACTCACGCTGCACCAGCGCCAGGATGCCCAGCGTCACCAGCACGTCGTGGATTTCGGTAGCCACCGCGGCGATCGCGAAGCGCCGTTCGAAACGAATCCACAGGTACGCCATGATGCCGAGGATCACGAACACCGCCGCCACGGTGCCGTCGCTGCGCAGCTCCGCGCCCACCTCGGGCGTGACCAGCTCGCGGCTCTTCAGCTTCGCGTCGGGATGCGTGACCTGCAGCATCTTGAGCACGTCGGACGAAATGCGATCGAGGTTGACCTTGCCGTTCTGCACCGCACCCGGATCGTCCTTCGGCTGCATGCGGATCGACACCTCGCGGGTGCCGCCGAGGCTGGTCACCACCGCGTGGTCGAGACCGCCCTTGGCCAGCGTTCCGCGCACGTCGGCGATCTTTACCGACTGGCCGTAGTCGACCACCATCGAAACGCCGCCGTTGAACTCCAGCCCGTAGTTGAGGCCCTTGGTCGCGATCAGCACGATCGAAGCGAGCATCAGCGCCAGCGCGATGCCGATGCTGTACCGGCGCATGCCCAGGAACGGGATATTGCTGTTGTGGTTGAAGATTTCCATGGGATTCCCGCCCTTACACCGAAAGGGTCTTGAGCTTGCGGTGGCCGTGGATCAATGCGGTGAACGCATGGGTGAGCGTCACCGAGGTGAACAGCGAGGTCAGGATACCGATCATCAAGGTCACACCGAAGCCCTTGATGGCGCCGGTGCCCATGGTGGTCAGCGCCAGCGCGGCGATCAGGTGGGTGACGTTGGCGTCGAGAATGGTCGACCAGGCCTTTTCGTAACCGGCGCGGATCGCCGCATGCGGGGTCGAGCCATTGCGCAATTCTTCACGCACGCGTTCGCAGATCAGCACGTTCGCATCGATCGCCATGCCCAGCGTCAGCACGATACCGGCCACCCCGGGCATGGTCAGCGTGACCCCGATCAGCGACATCACTGCCACCAGGATCACCAGGTTGAAGAACAGCGCGATATCGGCGACCAGGCCGAACAGCTTGTAGTAGATCGCCGCTGCCAGCAGCACCAGCGCCAGGCCCAGCATCACCGCCCGGAAACCCTTCTGGATATTGTCCTGGCCGAGACTCGCGCCGACCACGCTTTCCTCGACGATGTCGACCGGTGCAGCCAGCGCGCCACCCTTCAGCAGCAACGCGAGATCGGATGCTTCCTTCGGACTGCCCAGGCCGGTGGTTTCGAACTGGCTGCTGAAGGGACTTGAGATCGATGCATCGTTGATCACCGTCTCGGTGTCTCTCGGCACACGCACTTCCTTGCCGTTGACGACCTGCGTGTCATACACGCGCTCCACGTACACCACCGCCATCGGCTTGCTGACGTTGGCGTTGGTGAAATCGCCCATGCGCTTGGCGCCGGCGGCATTCAGCGTGACGCTGACCTTGGGCGTGCCACCCCGGTCGTCGATGCCGGAGGAGGCGTCGATCAGCTGGTTGCCGGTGACGATGATCTGCTTGCTGACCAGCACCGGTACACGGCTTCCACGCATGTAGTACAGATTGGCATCGGGCGGAATGTTTCCCGTACGCATGGCTTCCATCGCCTGCGCATCGCCGGCTTGGCCGATGCCCGGACGGTACTGCAGCGTGGCCACGGTGCCGATCAGTTTCTTCGCTTCGGCCGGATCCTGCACGCCGGCCAGTTCGACCACGATACGGCTATCGCCCTGCTGCTGGATCAGCGGCTCGGACACGCCCAGCGCATTGATGCGGTTGCGCAACGTACCCAGATTCTGGGTGATCGCGTTGCGCGCCAGATCGCGCAGCTTCTCCGGCTTGACCACCACGTTCAGCAAGAAGCGGTCACCGGTACTCGGACCGTTGGCGACGTTGAGGTCGGTGTATTCGTTGGCGATCGCGTCCGATGCGGTGGAACGGTCATCCGCCGAACGCAGGATCACTGCAATGCCCTGACCCTGAGCCGCGTTGCGGGCGACCGATTCATAGTGGATGTTCTTCTGTCGCAGCAGCGCACGGATATCGTCCGCATAACTGCTTTCCTGCTTGTTGACCACGTCGCTCTGGTCGACCTGCATCAGGAAGTGCACGCCGCCCTGCAGATCCAGGCCCAGCGGCATCGAGCGTGCGCCGATGGCCTGCAGCCAGCGCGGCACCGTGGATTGCAGCTTGAACGCGACGGTGTAGCCGTCGCCCAGCGCCGCTTTCATCACGTCGGCACCGCTCTTCTGCACATCCGAGTTGCCGAAGATCGCCAACAGATGATCGCCCTGCACGCTGACCTCACCCGCTGCGATGTGCTGTGCGGCAAGGGCCGCAGCCACCTTCTGCCGCATCGCCTGATCAATCGGCGGCGCGTCGCGATTGGCAGTCGCCTGCACGGCCAGCTGCGGGAGATAGGCGTTCGGCAGCGCATAGACAATGCCGAACAACATCACCAGCGCGACCAGCGCATATTTCCAGCGGGGAAAATCACTCATGCCCTGAATCCATCAAAGCCGCGGCAGCAGCCGCGGCGGTAGCGAAAATCGAGAAGAAGACGGCCGCCACGCTTGGCAGCCGGCGCGGCAGACCCATCCATCAGACGGACTTCAGCGAGCCCTTGGGCAACACCTGCGAGACCGAGCCTTTCTGCACCTTCACCGTGACGTTGGCGGCAATCTCCACCGTGATGAACGTTTCGCCCACTTCGTCCACGCGCCCGGCGATGCCGCCGTTGGTGACCACCTCGTCACCCTTGGACAGGCCGGCGATTAGCGCACGATGTTCCTTCTGCCGTTTCATCTGCGGGCGAATCATCATGAAATACATCAGGCCAAACAGCACCACCATCATGATGATCATTTGCATGCCACCACCACCGGCGGGCTGCGCAGCCGCGGCCTGGGCGATCACGGGGGAAATCGGAAAACTCATCGGTTTGTCTCGCAGGTGATGGCGCAGCCGCATGAAATCGGCCAAACGCCGGTAAAAGATCAGTGATTATGCCACGCGCCCCCTGGGCCTGCACGGCATCGGCTGGCGCAGCGGCTGGCTGCCGGCCCTGCCCATGGTGGGGATCGGCCGTTGCAAGGGCGCGACCCGACAGCGCCGGATCATCCGGGGATCATCCCGCTTCGCCGCTGCGCGTAGAACGTCTCGGTGAATGCGGCGAGTTGGTGGGCAGCGATCGCCCCGCGAAGGCCAGACATCAGACGCTGGTAATAGCGCAGGTTGTGCATGGTCGCCAGCTGACTGCCGAGGATTTCGTTGCAGCGATCGAGGTGGCGCAGATAGGCGCGCGAAAAACCATTCGCGCACGCATGGCAGTCACAACCTGCTTCGATCACGCGCGTATCGGTGGCGAATTTCGCGTTGCGGATACGCAGCGTACCCTCCGCAGTGAACAGGAAGCCATTGCGTGCGTTGCGCGTGGGCATCACGCAGTCGAACATGTCGACACCGCGGCGCACCGCCTCGACGATGTCTTCCGGACGCCCCACGCCCATCAGGTAGCGCGGCTTGTCCTGCGGCAGCAGCGGCACGGTGAAATCCAGCGCGTGATTCCGTTCGGCCTCCGGCTCGCCGACCGCCAGGCCACCGACCGCATAACCGTCGAAACCGATCTTGATCAAACCTTCCGCCGAACGGCGGCGCAGATTCTCGTAGACGCTTCCCTGCACGATGCCGAACAGTGCATTCGGCGGCTTTGAAGCGGCACGTTGCAGGTCGTCGAAGCATCGACGCGAACGCTCGGCCCAGCGCAGCGACAGTTCCATCGAATCGCCGGCAACCTTCTCCGTCGCCGGGTACGGTGTGCATTCGTCGAAGATCATCGCGATGTCCGAGTCCAGCGTCGTCTGGATCTGCATCGATACTTCCGGCGACAGAAACACCTTGGAGCCATCGACCGGCGACGCGAAGGTCACGCCCTCCTCGGTGATCTTGCGCTTGTGCGCCAGCGAGAAAACCTGGAAGCCGCCGGAGTCGGTGAGAACAGGCTTGTCCCAGCCGATGAACTTGTGCAGCCCGCCGAACTTCTCGACGATCTCCAGACCCGGCCGCAGGAACAGGTGAAAGGTGTTGCCGAGAATGATCTCCGCGCCCGTCTCGGTGACGTCGCGCGGCGTCATCGCCTTCACCGAACCGTACGTACCCACCGGCATGAACGCGGGAGTCTCCACGGTGCCGCGGGCGAAAGTCAGCCGGCCGCGGCGGGCCGTACCGTCGTTGGCGAGAAGATCGAACTGCATGGAAGTCATCCAGCCAGTTTAGCCGCTACGACCGGCCGTTCTGTTCCGAGGCAGGATCAGCATCGCATCGCCATAGGAGAAGAAGCGGTAGCGCTGTTCGACCGCATGGCGATACGCGGCCAGCATGAAGTCTCGCCCGGCCAGCGCCGACACCAGCATCAGCAGGGTTGACTGCGGCAAGTGGAAATTGGTCAGCAGCGCGTCGATGCTGGTGATCCGGTAACCGGGAAAAATGAAGATCTGCGTCTCGCCGGCGAACGGGTGCAGCTCGCCGTCCTTGCTGGCGCTTTCGAGCGCACGCACCACCGTGGTACCCACCGCGATCACCCGCCCACCCGCGGCGCGGGTGCGGCGAATCTGCCCGACCAGGCCGGCGCCGACATTGAGCCACTCGCGGTGCATGCGGTGGTCCTTCAGGTCGTCGGTGCGTACCGGCTGGAACGTGCCGGCACCGACATGCAGGGTGACATAGCCGAACTCGACGCCGCGCTCGCGCAACTTTGCCAGTATCGATTCGTCGAAATGCAGGCCCGCCGTCGGTGCGGCCACGGCACCCGGTTCGCGCGCGAACACGGTCTGGTAACGCTCCGTGTCGCTGGCGTCGGCATGGCGCTCGATGTAGGGCGGCAACGGCATCTCGCCGAGCTTGAGCAGCAG
>JBDTZX010000529.1:0-3112 GCA_040004895.1 Rhodanobacter sp.
AGTCCGTGCAATGCGAGCTTCTGCGGATCTGCATCCACTTCGATCTCGGCCGTTTCACCGCCCTGCACGTCGACATGCGACAACCCCGGCACGGCTGCGAGCAGCGGCACGATCTGGTATTGCGCCAGGTCACGCAGTTCAACCGGCGAAAGCGTGTCCGACTGCAGCGCATACGCAATGATCGGGAACACGGTCGGGTCCATCCGGCGCACGTCATACGTGCTTCCGGCCGGCAGCGCGGGCAGTGCGCGTGCGATCGCCGCATCGACCAGCAGCGTCGATGAAATCATGTCGCGCCCCCAGCCGAAATCGATCGCCAGCTGTGCCGAGCCACGCGTGGTTTCCGAGCGCACGCCGACGACACCGGGTACGGTCCGGATCGCTTCCTCGATGGGGCGCGTGAGCAGCAAGGCGGTCTGGTCGGCCGGCCGATCGCCCGCATCCAGATCGACCACGACACGCGGAAACGAAACCTGTGGGAAGAGCCCGACGGGCAACGAGAATGCGCTGATCAGACCGGCGCTGGTCAGGGCCAGCGCCACGATCAGGAAGGTCCGGGCGTGACGCGCCAGCCATGTCGAATCGGTCACTGCGGGCGTCCTCCACCCACGCTGGCGCTGACCGCCATGCCTTCATCCAGCTGCGCGTTGCCCTCGATCACCAGCGGGCGTCGCGGATCCAGCGCTCCGCTGACCACGCTGACCGTGTCCGACTCGCCGACGATGGTTACCGCGACCTTGATCGCCTTTCCTGCAGCGATCTGGAATACGTACCAGCGTGCGCCGTCGGCGATCAGCGCATCGCGCGGTATCAGCCAGCCGCGCCACTCGTCCACCGCAATCTCGGCACGATAGCCCATGCCGGCGATCACCGGCGCACTCGGTGTGATCTCCGCAGCCTGCAGATGCGTGTGCGCGTCGAGCATGCCGGCCACGCTTTTCACCACGCCGGCAACGACGCCACCGGCGCCGAGCGGGGTCAGCGTGACCTTGTCGCCCGACATGACTGCATGCCGCGGATCCGGTTCAACTCCCACGCTGACCACGATGCCGCCGCCGCGCGTCAGCGACAGCAGTGGTGCGCCGGCTTGCAGCGTCTCGCCGCGTGTCGCGGCGATGCCGCTGACGACGCCATCGAACGGGGCTTTCACTTCGACGGTCAAGCCATCGCCCTGCTGCTTGCGCAAGCTTTCGAGTGCCGAGCGCGCGTCGCTCCATACCTTGTCCGCCTGCGCCAGCTGATCACGCGTGGCCAGCTGATGCGACAGCAACTGCGCCGTGTGCCCGCGTTGCGTTCGCGCGACATTCAATGCGCTGCGCGCCTGCTGATAGGCCGCAACCGTGGCGGCGGACAGGGTGAAGGTAAGCAGCCGCTGGCCACGCTTCACGGCAGTGCCGGCAATGACGTCGAAGTGCGTGACAGCACCTTCCGCATGGACACTCAGCACCGACGCGGCATCGATCGCCGGCGCGGCGGTGCCATAGGCGCTCACGATGTCGGGCAGGCTGCCCTGCTGCAGGTGTTCGGTGACCACCTCGGCGGTGACCTTGTCGCTGGCGGCGGTATCGTCGGTTTGATGGTTGCAGGCGACCAGCGCGAACAGCAGGATCGGAACGACCAGCGGACGAAGAATCGGATTCATGGTGCGATGACATCCTGGGGTAGGGAGACGGGCATGCCAGTACCCAGCAGCGTGTCGATTGCGACCTGTTGTTCCAGCACGGTCTGTTCCAGCACGATCACCGCAGCTTGCCGGCTCTGCGCAGACACGATCAGATCCACATAGGAGCGCAGGTCGATCAGGCCGTGCAGCCGTGCAGCGGTTGCCTCGTCGGCCTCGTTGGTGGCCATGCGCAGAAGTGGCAGCAGCGCAGCCAGCTGCGCGCGCGCCTGTGCCTGTTCGGCAAGCAGGGAATCTATCTCGTTGCGCGCGGATCCCAGTCGTCCGACATAGTCGTCGTGCAGTTGTCGACGCGTTGCTCTGGCGATCGCAATATTGCCCTGGTTGCGGTCGAAGACCGGCAGATCGAAAGTGATCGCCGGACCTCCGTTGCGCACGCGACTGTTGTCCTGCGACGCGTCATAACCGATCGACAGCAGCGGAAACTGGGCCAGCACGGCCGCACGCAGATTCGCTTCCTGCGCCTCATAACCCAGCTGCAGCGCGACCAGGTCGGGACGGCGCCGTTCGATGCTGCCGAAGTCGTTGCGGATGCCTTCCGCGTCCAGCGCCGGAAGATCGATCCTGCCCGGTAGCGGGATGGCCGCGTCGGCCGACAGACCGAGCAGCCCGGCAAGTTCGTGGCGCTGACCTAGAAGCCGGCGTTGCAAGTCATGGAACGAGCCGTCCGCCTCCGCCGTCGCCGCCAGCTCCGGTGATGCCGCGAGCAGGTCGGTATTGCCCTCGCCGATGCTTCGACGCAGCTGCCTGCTGCGTTGTTCGAGCTGGTCCAGCGTATGCCTCTGCAGTGCAAGCAGGCGCGCGCCCTCGACCAGGTCGACCACCAGCAACCGCGTCTTGCCAAGCGTCTGCCATTCCTGCCACAGCAGGCTGGCATCGACTTGCGCGGCCGCGGCGCCGGCAGCTCGGCGTCGCGGCGCCAGCGTGATCAGCGAACGGATGTCCTGGCTGATGCCGGCAGTCCACGCCGTCGCGTCACCGGCACCGGAGATCAGCCGGCCGATGCTGCCGTTGATCGAAGGATTGGGCAGCATCCCGGCCTGCAGCATCTGCGCCTGCGCCACCTCGTGTTCCGCGCGTGCTGCGCGAAGATCGGGATTGTTGAGCAAGACCAGCCGCTCGATGGTCGGCATGTCCAGCGGTGAACCGGCGGCCGGTGCGCCGCGCAGGCCGGACACATCGGCAGGCAGCATCGCCGTCGATGGCAGCGGCAAAGGCCGGTAGCTGGCGCAACCCGCCAAGCACGCGATGCTGCCCGCGAGCAGTCCAGCCGCGAGGACGCATCGGCCTGGCAACGACTTCCCATGGCGATGCGGAAACGGTGGTGAACGAATCAAGCCTTGCTCCGGATCATCCTCGGGTGTTTCGAAAAGATAGCCGACGTCGCTTAGTTGCGACTTTGCAGATCGTGCGGATCCCGGGCACGCAGGA
>JBDTZX010000220.1:0-3105 GCA_040004895.1 Rhodanobacter sp.
CCAGCGCTGCGGCTCCGTCGTTGAAGACATGCACGGCGAGCCCGTTGACGCCCTCATCGCTGAGCGCGATGGCCGTCGGCGCGAGAGCGCGTCGCAGCGCGTGGAAGCATGGCTTGGGCATGCCGTGCGCGTCGATCACGCCCCAGCCCGCACCGGGCCAGAGGTCGCGCAGAAACCAGACCAGCGCCCCGCGGGTCGGCGAGCGTGCGCGCCGCCATTCCGAGAAAGCCTGTGCCATGACTTCGCCGGTGGCTGCACGCCCCAGCGCCAGATAGCGTTCGTGGTCGCAGCTGCGCAACGCGGTGGGATCCACACCATAGAGCCGTGCCACGTAGTGATCGCGCACGTCGTCGAAATCCCAGCCGGCGCCGAGGTCGCGCGGTGCACGTGCCTTCCACGCCGGATGGTGGACACGCAGAGCGGGACCGCCCGGCAAGCCGCTGTCCTCCGGAATGTTTGCGAAGGCCAGGCACTCCGAGGCGAACACAAGTTCGCTGCGTCGTGCATCTTCCAGCGGGCGCAGGTAGGCACCCACGCCGTAATACGACGAGGTGCCCGCGTTGGCCGCATGCGGAAAGGCGCCACCATGCGCACTCGACGGCGTGTACTCGATATCGAGCGCGCGGACGCGTGCGGCGATCGTCTGGTGGAACAGGCGTGGCGACCAGAGCTCGCGCGCCGCGCCGCTCATCGCTGCCTGTTGTTCGCCTTCACTGTTGCCGCAGACCAGCGCCAGACAGGGCCGCGCCTGCAGACGCGCGAGCTGCTGGTCGACTTCGCGCAGCGCGCCTGCCACGAACGATTCGTCTTCCGGATAATCCATGTTCGCGAACATCAGGTCCTGCCACAGCAGGATGCCGGATTCATCGAGCGCGTCGTAGAACGCATCGTCCTCGTAGACCATCGTGCCGCTGACGCGCAGCATGTTCATGCCACAGGCGCGGACTTGTGCGATCGCAGCGCGGGTCGCATCCGGCGTGGCGCCGAGCGTGACGACATCGAGTGGCGTCCAGCAAGCACCGCGACAGAACACCTCGACGCCATTCACGCGCAGCGCGAAGTCGCCGTTGTCCTGGTGGATCTCGATGGTCCGGAAGCCGATCAGGCCAAGATCGATGCTGACGAGATCGCCGGCACGGCGCGCCTCGATCCACACCCGGTAGCAGGCAGGCGTGCCATGCGTGTGCGGCCACCACCATTCCGGCGCCTGCAGCGTCGCGTTGCCGCACCAGCGGCCATCCCGAAAAAACAGCTCGCCCCGCACCCGCTGTCCGTCACGCTCGACGAGCAGGCTCACAGCAGTGATGCCGGTTTCCAGTTCGACGGTCGCGTCGACCACGCCGGTCGCGTTTTCGACTCGGCTGCGCAACGTGATCTCGCCGATGGCCAGCGCGCGCTGTTCGAGCCACACCGGTCGCCACGGACCGACAGCCGGACACGCCGGCGACCATCCTGGTGTGCGCCCCAGCAGGGTGGTGCGGAACCAGCGCAGCTGTGCATGCGCCAGCATCGGCACCCGCCAGCGCGGACGTGGTCGCTTCTGCGCCAGTTCCGGCGCGAGCGCGGCGCAGCGGATCAGCAAGTCGTGCGATGCGCCCAGTACGACCGTCACTTCATGCGCGACGAACATGTTGTCGCTTTGCAGCAGATGCACGCCATCGAGCCAGACATCGGCCAGCGTCGCCAGTCCGTCGAAACCGAGCACGGCGGGTCCGCTGCAGCCCTGCGCATCGCCCAGGCGAACACGCCACCACCAGTCCTGTGCGTCGAAATCGCGGGCGACGTCCCAGTTCCACTCATGTAGAGCACGCAGAGCGCCGGCGGCGGTGTTCGGTGCCGTCGCCGGTTTCCAGTCCAGTTGATCGAGCTGGCCAGGCGTCAGGCCCGGTTCGGCGGCTGCAAATTCCCAGCCGCTGTCGACCGGGCAGCGCCGTGTTCCCGCGACGCTGCGAACACGGTTCACTAGCGGCCCTGGGTCAGCTCGTCGATCGCCGAAACGATCGCGCCGACGCTTTCGAACACGCTGCGCTTGAGCATGTGGTCGGGAAACTCGATGTCGAATTCGCCCTCCAGCGCGAGCATGACATTGACGCTGGCGTGCGAGGTCATACCCGCCTGATACAGGTCGTCGTCGTCCCCGAGCGTATCGGCGTCGCGATTCAGGCGGGCATGCTCCTTGAGCACGGTTCGGATCTTTGCGGCATTTCCACTCATTGACTGTTCCTGTCTGCAATGACCACGGCGGTTGCGTGATCGCCTTCATGACTCATTGAAAGTGCCAGCCGTCCGATGCCGCCCATGGCCCTGGCGACCCCGTGCAATTCGATCTCGCAGGCCCCGTCCGGCTGCCGCACCACCTCGATGTCACGCCAGCCGATTCCGTCAAGGCGCAACGCCTTGCGCGTCGCCTCCTTGGCGGCAAAACGTGCGGCCAGCCGGGACGCTGCGAGCAGTGGCGCGCTCATGGCATAGCTGACCTCGGCTTCGGTGAACACCCGGTGCAGGAAGCGTTCGCCGAAACGATCGAGCGATTCGGAAATCGCGCTGATCCTGACCAGGTCGATGCCGATCCGCATGTCCGATCCCGCGCTCATGCTAGTCGATCGCATCCATGGTCGTCATCGCTTGCTCCCACGCGCGGGCCCAGTCATCGAAAATCGCCGTCGACTCGAACGGGCGCCGGCTGTTGACCGCGCGCGCCGCTTTCAGGATGAAGGCCTTCGCGCCGCTCGAGATCGCCTCATAGGCGGTGACGGCGGGCGCAAGCACGCCGGCATCGTCGGCCAGACCGTTGCCGCGTGCAGCCTGCCAGCGCAGGTGCAGTGACATCAGTTCCGCGGCGGAACCCAGCTGGCGCAGCGTCGCAAACGCCCATGCGTGATAGTGCTCCAGCCCGCGCGCCTGCAGCTCCGGCAGGTCGCGCTGGAAACGCGCAGCGAAACGCTCGATCGGATTGTCCTGCGGCCGGCGCGCAAGATGCCGTTTCAGCAGCGCTCGCGACAACGTCGCCAGCTCGTCCGGTGCACGCCGGACGAGCCGGTCGACGCGCACGAGTTCGGCGAAAAAAGGCAGGAAGGCGGGATCGACCTCGGTCAACTGGAAGGT
>JBDTZX010000406.1:0-32593 GCA_040004895.1 Rhodanobacter sp.
TGCTGATGATGAACAAGCCGCTCAACGTCACCTGTTCGCGCAAGGATCCGGGCCGCGTCGTCTACGACCTGCTGCCGCCGCGCTACAACGTGCGTTCGCCGGTGCTGTCCAGCGTGGGGCGACTCGACCGCGATACCACCGGCTTGTTGCTGTTCACCGATGATGGCGCGCTGTTGCACCGGATCATTTCGCCGAAGGCGCAGGTGCGCAAGGTCTACGAGGCCACGCTGGCGCAGGACCTGAGCGGCGACGAAGGTGAACTCTTTGCCCGCGGCACGCTGATGCTTGAAACCGAGAAGGAGCCATTGTCGCCCGCGGTGCTCGACGTGCTCGGACCACGGCATGCGCGGCTGACCGTCACCGAGGGTCGCTATCATCAGGTGCGTCGCATGTTCGCCGCCGTCGGCAACCATGTGGAAACGTTGCAGCGCATTTCGGTGGGCGGACTCACCCTGGGCGAGCTGCCGCTCGGCGAATGGTGCGCGCTCGACGTCGACGATGTTGCACGGATTTTCAGCAGCGCTGCCTGACTCGTTCTACAGCATGTGCACCACGGTGGGGATCGAGTCGCCGAACCACTTGCGTCGCTCGTCGCGACAACTCGGACTGCCCATCGCGTACTTGCGGCAGATCCCCGGACGGTCGTCATAGATGGTGCAGCCGGAGGTGTTCGGATTGACCGCAGCGCACCATCCGTCCTCACCCTTGGCGAGAGTTTCCATGCCGTGCTGATCGCGGTGGATGAGCCATTCGGGCACGTGATCGTCGGGCATCAGTACCACGGTGAGGCGACAGCAGACCGCTTCACAGGTCGTGCACTGCACGCTGGGGTCAACGCTTTCGGCATACGGATCGGGAATATTTTTCACGCACCATTGTGACAGCCTGCGCACCCTGTCGCCTGAACCGTCCGCGATGACTGTGCCAGCGTGGTGGTGCCGTTCCAAGAGTTACCTGTGGTTTTTCAGGTCTCTGGTGCAGCGGTGTTTGACGCTGCGTTGATTGCCACGTGGGCTTCTCCGAGAGACGTGCAACTTCTTGCACGACACGGAACGTCACCGAACCGTCAAAAAGCTCTCCTATTGTTGCGGCCGTGTGGCTATCCCGGCCATAGAAGAGGCTGTTCACCATCATGACGTACCGTTCGCTTCCGCTGTTGCCGCCGCAGTCCGCAGCCCCTCGCTTGCGTGTGCTGGTTGCATCGATCCGCCAGTGCAACCTCCTGACGTTCTGCGGGATGGCAGTTGCACTGGTCGTAAGCGCCAATGCGATGGCGACCGATGACGCCAATCGGTCACCCAGCAGCAAGAACGCCAAGCCGTTGCAGGAAGTCGAAGTGCATGCCGCGGTCAATTCCGCGATCCTGCAGGCGCCGGTGCAGGCGGATCTGTCCATCACCCAGCCGCAGTCGATCATTGGTCTGGACTGGATCAGCAATCATGTCGCGCCTACCGCTGACTACGCCACGATCGCGGCCATTGCGCCGGGTGTCACCAACGTCAGCACGGCCGGTCCGGGTCTGGGGGAATCCAAGCAGATGACCCTGCGCGGTTTCAACGACAACCAGTACAACGTCACCTACGACGGTATCCCGTTCGGCGACACCAACGATTTCAGCCATCACACCAGCAGTTATTTTCCGGCCAAGATGATCGGCCAGGTACTCATTGATCGTGGGCCGGGCAATGCCAGCACGATCGGCGAGGCGACCTTTGGCGGCACCGTTGCGTTGAGTTCGAAAGATCCGCTGGACACGTTCGCGTTTATTCCGACGCAAAGTTTCGGCAGCTATGGCACGTCACTCACCCATCTGGAGATCAACTCCGGCCGGATGGACGCGCTTGGCGGCGGCAAGCTGATCGCCAGCGCGCAGTACAACGACACCGACACCGCCAGAACCAACGGCGACATGTCGCGCAAGACCGGCTACATCAAATACGTGCAGCCGGTAGGTTCCACTACCGAGATCACCTTTCTCAGCAACTACAACTACATTCGTTTCAACAATCCCGATCTGAGTTCGCTGACCAAACAGCAGATCGTCACACTGGGTCGCAATTTCGGTCTCAACAATGATCGGACCAGCACCAACTGCGCCTGCTACAACTACCAGACCAAGCAGACCGATCTGGAGTACCTGGGCGTGCACAGCCAGCTCTCGGACTCGTGGCAGCTCGACAACAAGGTTTACACCTACGCTTATGACAACCAGAGCCATGAGAGCCCCTACGTCGGCACCAAGACATCGCCGACCAGTATGGGCGGGTATCTCAAGGTCAACACCTACCGCGCCTGGGGCGACACGTTCGAACTGACTCACACGGACGAGCACGGCGAGTTCCGCACCGGTGGCTGGTTCGAATACACCACCAATGATCGCAGCAGCCTTGCCCTGGACTACGGTCGAGGCGGCGCCATCGACGTGAAGCCGGGTCAACCGACCTTCGGCAGTTTCAACGCCAAGGGCGTTTACAGCGGCCCGTACAAGTACACGATGAACGACCGTCTGCGCACCACGCAGCTCTACGCCGAATATGCGTGGCGCGTTACTGACGGCCTGACCATCACGCCTGGCGTGAAACATCTTGACGTCACCCGCGACATCGACGCACCGATCAACCAGACCACCAAGCAACCGCTTGACTACAGCCAGAGCTGGAACAAGAACCTCGGCTACCTCACTGCCAACTATCTGTTGAAAGATGACTGGAGCATTTACGGCACGGCTGCGCAGGGCTATCTGGCACCCAATCTCAACGAGTTCTACGTACCCAATCCGGCGCTCAACAAAGCCAGCCCGGAGCAGACGATGAACTATCAGTTCGGTACGGTGTACAAGACCGACCGCTTCAACGCGGATGCTGATGTGTACTTCATCAACTTCAAGAACTATGCATTTTCGACCACCGTGCCCGGCACCACCGATGCGGTGTATTACCTGGCCAAGGGTGCCTATATCAAGGGCGTCGAGGCTGAAGCTACTTATTTCCTGGGTGCCGGTACCAGCGTCTTTGCCAACGGATCACTGCAGGATGCCAGCTTCAAGGGCTCGCGCCTGGACTTGCCGAACGTACCCGATCGCACCGCAGCGATCGGCGTCATGTACGAGGGAGCAGGATTCTTTGGCTCGCTGTTCGACAAATATTCCGGCGCGCAAAAAGCCTACAACAGCAGCTTCAATCCCGATCAGGCCAGCTCGGTCACCTCCACGGTCGGCAGTGGCGGATTCTGGCAGGCGGCCGCAAGCATTGGCTACGGACAGAAGCTCAGCGGATCGATCATCAAGAGCTACAAGCTGCGGCTCGAGGTCGACAATCTGTTTGATGCGCACAACTTGGTGATCAATTCGGTCAGCAAGAATGTTGGCTCCTATTTCGTGGTGCCGGGGCGCAGCTGGTTCGCCTCCGTGTCGTTCGCACTCTGACTGCGCAGGAACGTATTCATGGCTCTGGTTCTTTCACGGCTTCACCTGGCACCGCTGTGTCTGCTGCTGCTTGCTGTCGGTCAGGCACATGGGGCGGTTGCGCACTATCTCAGTCCTGCTCAACTGCATGACGCCGTTGCCGTGTTGCCCGCGCCATCGGTGCCAGGCACAGCCGAAGATATTGCCGATCGCAGCGTCACGTTTCAGGCCTACACCACACGTAGTCCGGAGCAAGCCGGTTTGGCGAAGCAGGAAGAGGAGTTCGATGTGTTTTCCTTCGCTGCGGTGCTTGGACCAACTTTTTCGGCCGAGCGTTTGCCGCATACGGCCGCTCTATTCGCGGAAGTAAAGAAAGAAAGCGCGAAGGCCAAGAACGAGGCCAAGCAAAGCTGGAGGCGTGAACGACCGTGCCCGGTGAATTCCTGCCAGTGGGACCCGGAAAGTGACGCGAAGGACTGGAAGAATCGCGACTATGGTTATCCAAGCGGGCACAGCACGCGTGCCACCGTGTTCGCGATCCTGCTCGGCCGTCTGCTGCCTCAGCGGACTGAAATGCTTGACCGTTACGCCCGCGAGGTGGCGTGGCGTCGCGTGGTGCGTGGCGTACATACGCCGCAGGACATCTATGCGGGACGCGTCCTCGGTCAGGCCTTGGCGCGCAGCTTCCTCGCCAGCCCGATGATGCAGCGAGACATGGACAGCGCCGCGCGAGAACTTGTTGCAGCCGGACTCGATGGATCGTCCGCTGCGCAGAACAGCAAGGCCGTCAAATCCGGTTGAATCAGTGAGGATGGTTGAATCGAGCAGGGCGCAGGTTCCATATGCCGTTGTCGATGCTATCGGTGCTGAAGTCAGCGCGAAACGCCGTACCCGCTGCGCAAGATCGGCATGCTTGCCCAATCCAAGCCTGCCGAGTTACTCCTCAACCAACCTGATCGCGCCACAACGCCTGCCAACCTTCTACACCCAGCCGCTGCAGCGTTTCGATGTTGCGCCGATAGATGCTGTCGGTGTCGCTCATCACCTCCATCGCGCGTTCGATGCTGGATTCGCGCAGCAGGTGCAAGGTGGGGAAGGGCGAGCGGTTGCTGAAATTTTCCACGTCGTCCGGCTCGCTGTCGGCGAACTGGTACTGCGGGTGGAAGCTGGCCACCTGCCACTCACCTTCCAGTCCCAGCGTCTGCACGGCGGCATCGGCCACATCGAGGAAGTCGTTGTAGTCGAGGAAGTCGCCCAGCACGAACGGATGGATCAGCAGCCCGGTTTCGCATTCGTCGGGCGTCAGTGCCTGCAGTGACTGCAGCTCGCCGCAGAGATCGTCGAGCAGGCTGTCGGTGGTGGTCGCGTGGCTTACTCGCATGCGCACTTTGCCCTGCACGTGCGGCGCGCGCGCGAAGGGACACAGATTCAGTCCGATCACCGCGCGTTCCAGCCAGCATGTCGTCGCCTCGATATAGGCAGCGTCTTCGGGCAGGGCGTCGGCGTTCAGATCGGTGGCTGGCAGCGCGTCGTTCATGCAGTTCTCGGGGGACGTGGACGGCGCCGACTATAGCCGTTGCCATCGACATGCGTGCCGTGCTCGAACAGTGGCGGCGGCCGGTGCGCGCGGTCACTCGCGACCATACGCGGCGAAAACTGGTCTAATGACGACCCCTGAGGCGGCCGGCCATGCGTGACGCAAGCCCCTCGACCAGGATGCGCCTGTGGATGGTTTGACTTCGACAACGGCAGCGAACTTGCCAGGCGAGCCCGACCGGGATGGGCATGACGAGGCTGCGTGGCCGGTGCTGCCTGTGTTCGGCGTGACTGGCGCCGGTGGTGGCGCGGCGGCCCATGCCACCACCGTCCGACCACATCGCACCAGCGAATCTTGCGATCACCAGCTTCGTCGTGCCGGTTTTCGACCACCTTCGCGCGTGCATCTGCTGGCTCCGGCACGCTGGAAGGCTACCGACGCGCGGACACGACTGCATGGTGTCGACTGGGCGACGGTGATCCCGGTTGTGCCGGTGCGGCGAACCCGTGCGGCCGTTGTGCCACGGCGTACCGAGGTTGCGGACAGATTGTCGCCAACCGACCCATGGTTGCTGCCGCCATTGTGGCCGCTGGACGATTGGCATGGCAGTCTGCTCGTCCACGCGCGACGGATGGTCGGCGGGTGGTCACTCCTGCTGACGCGCATGGCAGGTCGCCGCAGATTGCGTCCGCGCCTGCTGTTTGGCGCTGCGATGGTTGCCGCTGCCGTCATGGTGGTCTTGCTCACGCGCGCTGGACCACCCGCACAGCGCGCACTTGTGTCGAGCAAACCCAGCTCATCCGTGCCGGCCGCACAGAGGCCTCCGCTTTCGCGCGTGTTGGTGCAGCCAGTCAGGTCACTAGCGTTATCGAGTCCGGTCGCGTCGCCGCTGGTCATCCCGGGGGTGATCGCGTCAGCGGCGCTCAGTGCACCCGTCGTTACCGCGCGTGAGCCGTGGACCGATGTCAGCACGATGGATCTGATGATGCCGATCGCGGAACCCGATCTGGACATCAGTTCGCACACCAGTCTGTGGTCGCAAGTTGGAAAATCGGCTGGGGTTGATCCGCTGTTGCTTTACAGCATTGCCCTGGTCGAGTCGAAGGCCTTGTACCCCAACGGCAAGCTGGCTCCGACGCCGTGGCTGTTCCGGGTCAACAATCATCTGGTGCGCGGTGATCGCCAGGATGTACAGCTGGCGATGGCCGCTGCGAGCCAGTTTGGTTCGGCGGTGCAGGACGTCGGCATCATGCAGGTCTATTACCCGATGCACCGCGACGCGGTGCGCGATCCGCTGACTTTGTTGAACCCTCGCACCAACATCGCCGTGGCCGCAAAAATCCTGCACGACGGCATGCATCAGACCCGCGACCCGGTGCTCGGGGTGGGTTACTACCACAGTCATACGCCGAGCCTTGCCAGGGACTACGGCACCGCCGTGCTGACCGTCTATCAGCGGCTGAAAGCGATCCATCGGTCGACGGCTCGCGGAACGACCGTCGCACGCTAGCTGGTCGGCGGTCCAGCGGAAGAGGATGGTTTGCGTCAGCCCATCGAAGGTCCGCCTTGCATCGGACCAACGCTGCCCGGATATAGGCTGCATTGTTTCCGCTGGCGCGCTCCCATGATCACCCTGCAGTTCGACAATGCATTCGTACGCGGTTTGCCGGGTGATCCGGAGCAGGGCGCGCGGCTGCGCCAGGTCGAGGGTGCGTTCTACTCGCGCGTCGATCCCACTCCCGTCGCTGCGCCGCGGCTGCTTGCGCATTCGGCCGAGATGGCGGCCACGCTGGGCATCAGCGAAAGCGACGTTGCGACACCGGCTTTCGCTCAGCTGTTCGGCGGCAACGCCTTGCTCGATGGCATGCAGCCGTATGCGGCCAACTACGGCGGACACCAGTTCGGTCACTGGGCCGGACAACTCGGCGATGGCCGCGCGATTTCGCTGGGCGAGGTGATCAACGTCGCAGGCGAACGCTGGGAGCTGCAGCTCAAAGGTGCAGGGCCGACCCCGTATTCGCGTGGCGCGGATGGCCGTGCGGTGATGCGCTCGTCGATTCGCGAATTCCTGTGCAGCGAGGCGATGCATCACCTCGGCGTGCCGACCACGCGCGCGTTGAGCCTGGTCGGCACCGGCGATGCCGTGGTGCGCGACATGTTCTATGACGGCCATGCCGCAGCGGAGCAGGGGGCGATCGTCTGCCGCGTCGCGCCGTCATTCATCCGCTTCGGAAATTTCGAGCTGCCGGCGTCGCGCGGCGATCATGCGTTGCTGCGGAGGCTGGTCGATTTCACCATCTGTCGCGACTTTCCGGAATTGGAAGGACACGGCGAAGCGCTTTGCGCCGAATGGTTCGCGCAGGTATGCGAGCGCACCGCGCGGACGATCGCGCACTGGATGCGCGTGGGCTTCGTGCATGGCGTGATGAACACCGATAACATGTCGATCCTCGGCCTCACCATCGACTACGGCCCGTACGGCTGGGTCGACAATTTCGACCTCGACTGGACGCCGAACACCACCGACGCCCAGCGCCGTCGCTACCGCTTCGGCCAGCAACCTGACGTGGCGTGGTGGAATCTCAGTCGTCTGGCCGGTGCGCTGGCGCCGTTGTTCATCGATGTCGCGCCGCTGCAGGCCGGACTGGACCGTTATGCAGCGATTTACGCTGCTGCTGATCGCGTCAACATCGCAGCCAAGCTCGGTCTGGCCGAATGTCGCGACGACGACGTCGAACTCATGCAGTCACTGCATGCCTTGATGCAGCAGGCCGAGATCGACATGACGCTGTGGTTTCGAGCGCTGTCGGACGTCGATGTGGAAACGCCCACGCTCGCGCCGATGCACGACGCGTTCTACGACGAGTCGAAACGGCTCGCGCACGAACCGGCGCTCAACGATTGGCTGGAGCATTATGCCGCCCGGCTCGCCAGCGATTCGCTGACCTCCGCAGGGCGACGCGCATCGATGAACGCTGCGAACCCTCGTTACGTCCTGCGGAACTATCTGGCGCAGCAGGCCATCGACCGGGCCGAACAGGGAGATGCCGGCGGCATCGTCGAACTGCTCGAGGTGATGCGCCACCCATACGACGAACAGCCGGGGCGGGAAAGCTACGCGCAGAAGCGGCCCGACTGGGCGCGGCACAAGGCCGGCTGCTCGATGCTGTCCTGCAGTTCCTGAGCCCGGAAGCAAAGGCCCGCGTGATCGGCTTTGTCGAACCGCGAATGGTGCCCTCGAGACGATTCGAACGTCCGACCTGTCCCTTAGGAGGGGACCGCTCTATCCAACTGAGCTACGAGGGCCTTTGATTTCATTGAAGGTATTTGTGATTTTAGCTGCGGAACTGTGACCACTGTGACCACTGTGACCACTGTGACCACAAAAACCACTGTCAACATGATCAAGTATACCGGCCTCAAACGCCTCATGATTCGGGGGCATAGTGAGCGGACTTCATCAGTGACCTGCTCGCAACTGTAACCAAGTAGCTTCTGCACAGGGCACAAGCTCGCCCACACTGAACCAAAGGGGTAGCAGGTGGTTGATGGCCAGGCGTCCAAAGATCCTGCGCCGGCCACCAGACTGTGGATGCTGGGGCTAACTAGAACTGGTGATATCGGGATTATTCCAAGGACGCAAAATTGACGCACAAAGACATTAAAAGCTCTTCACTGAAAATTACCGAAGTGGTGGAGTTCGACGTTGGGCAAAGGCTTCAGATAGCGCCTGTAGAGTTTCATTCGTCAGACGCCACGCAAGTTCCAATGTCGGTGAAAAATTGGGATGTCTTTGAGGGAGCTATGCTCGCGGTCGCCGTTGGTAACGGCGAACGCCTGGATGTTATTGGCACAGCATGCATGATCGCATGTGGATTGGCGGTAACTGCTGCGCATGTCTTTGCAGATGTAGCCGAAAAAATCGCTTCCGGTGAATTGGGCATTAGCTGTTTTGGGATTACGTCAGACTCAGGTGCATATTGGAGCGTGACCGAACTGTGCTATGCCCCAGGCGAAGAAATCGCATACCTGTCTATAGCAAGGTTTAGCTCAATGGACACGAATCGCCCGATCAACATATTCAAGCTCACAACACGAGCGCCGAAAGTAGGTGAACTGGTCACAATGCTCGGCTTCCGCTTTCCCGAGACTGTAGTCTCGGATGGCCAAATGAATTCGACGATGACTGGACATTTGTACGCTGCCAAGGGCCCGGTGATAAATGTTTACCCCCGACGACACGAGAGGCCGTCAATGCCGTTTCCCGTTATCGAAGTGGATTGTGGTTCGCTGGGCGGCATGAGCGGTGGTGCCCTACTGGACGGGAATGGGTTCCTGTTAGGAATAACTTCTAGGGGCTGGGAGACAGTGGACGGGCTGGGCCCGTCGTATGCAGCTTGGCTACTTGGTGGCCTCAATCGTCGAGTTACAATTAGTTGGCCTCGTGGGTTGTATCAGCCAAAGTCTCGTCTGCTAGATATAGATCCCCGTCTGTTGTACCTCCAAGGCCGAGAGCACCTTAAAATTATTGACGAGCTGAACTATTCTTACAAAATCTGGTTTGATTCTGATTGAACTATCGCAATTCTGATGCATGAGTTCTTCGTACAGGGCGACGAAAGACAGCGCATTGGAGCCTTTTCCAAGAAAGTAGTAGTGTGAACGTCGGCTCCGGGCTGAGGGTTGCCAATCGACTCAATTGGTCAGCCTGCCTGACATGCCTTGTCAGATTCGCGTGCGATGATTCTCGGTGCCGAAATACGCGACTGGCTGGTGGTGACACCAGTAGCGTCAAGCCGACTAGGGAGGCGCGCCGATCTGTAAGGAGTCAACGTCAGTGAAGGCTCGCGGAGCGGAGCACGGAGATGTAAGCGGGTCACTGAGCGCAAGAAAAGACCCCCAAAATTTGTCCCCAAATTCGCGCTGCTATGTCAAAGGTGCACTCAGCTTGTAGCACCGAGTGCTGGGGTCGCTAACTTCTCACAAAAACTGCCTGCAAGTGGACGGCCAAATCTCTTGTGCCCACTCCATCAACTGTGACCAAAAGTGTGACCATTGTGACCGGTTCTCTGCGTAAATATGCCCTTTCCTGCTATTGATGGAGAGTGAAAACCCCTATCTGAGGCCATTCTGGAGAAAGGGTGGTCGATTAGGAGGGGACCGCTCTATCCAACTGAGCTACGAGGGCAGCGGCAGGATTTTCGCATGGATTGCACACCGGTGCGATCCGCTACTTTGCGGCATCTCCGGTCTTTGGAGGGATGCATCGCTCTGATCCTCCCCCTGCCTGCAGGGGAGGGTGGGAGGGGGTGCTTGAGCTTGCTGGAAGGTCAAGAGCGAACCCCGCCCCAGCCCTCCCCTGCGAGCAGGGGAGGGAGTAAAGCGCGAGGTGTGAGGGTAGGGCTGGCCCATCCATCGAATCAAGCTGGCAGTTAGTCGCAGCCTGTTAGAATCAACATTTTCCGCCTTCAATTCACGGCGCCCGCGGGTGCCATGCCAAGTTCAGGAGACACCATGTCCCACGCCATCCTCACCGCGCTCGGTCTCAAGGGCGATCAATCCGGAAGCTATCTCGGTCAAGGCGAGTGGTCGAAGACCACCGACGCCGGCGCGCTGCAGCCGGTGAACCCGGCCACCGGCGAGTTGCTCGGCACCGTGCATGCGTCCAGCGCTGCGGACTACGAAGTGATGGTCAGGCGCGCGCAGACGGCGTTCAAGGTATGGCGCAGCACGCCGGCGCCGCAGCGCGGCGAAGCGGTGCGTCTGTGCGGCGAAGCATTGCGCAAACACAAGGATGCGCTGGGTTCACTGGTCGCGCTCGAGATGGGCAAGATCAAGCCCGAGGGCGACGGCGAAGTGCAGGAGATGATCGACATCGCCGACTTCGCGGTGGGCCAGAGCCGCATGATGTATGGCGCGACCATGCACTCCGAGCGCCCGGGTCATCGCATGTACGACCAGTACCATCCGCTGGGCCTGGTCGGCATCATCAGCGCATTCAATTTTCCGGTCGCGGTGTGGGCGTGGAACGCGATGCTCGCCACCATCGCCGGCGACATCTGCATCTGGAAGCCGTCGCCGAAGACGCCGCTGTCCGCCATCGCGACGATGAAGATCTGCAACGAAGCGCTGAAGGACGCCGGTTTCCCCGACCTGTTTTTCCTGTTCAACGATGCCGGTACCGATCTGTCGCAGGCGTTCGTCGACGACAGGCGCATTGCGCTGATCAGCTTCACTGGCTCGACCAAGGTCGGCCGCATGGTCGGCGAGCGCGTGGCGCAGCGCATGGGCCGTTCGCTGCTGGAACTGGGTGGCAACAACGCAATCATCCTCGATGAAAGTGCCGACCTGAAGCTGGCGATCCCGGGCATCGTGTTCGGTGCGGTTGGCACCGCCGGCCAGCGCTGCACCACCACGCGCCGGCTGTTCGTGCACGAGTCGATCCACGACAGCGTGGTCGACACGCTGGTCAAGGCGTACAAGCAGGTCGAAGGGAAGATTGGTGATCCAAACCTGCCGACCACGCTGATGGGTCCGCTCAACAGTACCGAAGCGGTGCAGGGCTATCTTTCCGCGGTCGAAAAAGCCAAGGCCGCAGGCGGCACCATCGCCACCGGCGGTGCGGCGCTGACCGATCGCAAGGGCAACTTCGTGCTGCCGACGATCGTCACCGGCATCGCCAATGCGCATGAGGTGGTTCAGACCGAGACGTTTGCACCGATTCTTTACGTGATGCCGTTCAAGACACTGGACGAAGCCGTCGACATGCAGAACGACGTGCCACAGGGCCTGTCTTCGTCGATCTTCACCAACAACCTGCGTTCGGCCGAGCAGTTTCTGTCGTCGGCCGGTTCGGACTGCGGCATCGCCAACGTCAACATCGGTACCAGCGGTGCGGAGATCGGCGGTGCGTTCGGTGGCGAGAAGGAAACCGGCGGCGGTCGCGAGTCCGGTTCGGATGCCTGGAAGGTTTACATGCGCCGACAGACCAATACCATCAACTATTCCGATTCGCTGCCGCTGGCCCAGGGCATCAAGTTCGACCTGTGATGATGACCGGGCACGGGCGGACGGTGGTCGTTCGCGCCGGTCCGCAGCGTGGGTCGATATCCTTCTTGTGTTCGCAACGAGTGCAGCGATGATGAGCTACCAGCCTGTTTCCCGCAGTGTTCCCGGCACCAGTTCGCTGGCGGTCGTGAGTCTGGTGTTCGGCATTCTGAGCTGGTGCCTGTTGCCGTTCATCGGCGCGATCGTGGCGATCGTCTGCGGCCACTTGGCGCGCAGCGAGATACGGCGCGTGCCGGCGGGCGGCATGGATGGCGATGGCATGGCGGTCGCGGGCCTGGTACTCGGCTACGTGCACCTGTTCGTTGCGGCAGGGTTGCTGTTGCTGTTCATCGGCGTGTTGTTCCTTGGTGCCGGCCTGCACTGGTAATGGCCGCCATGGCTGAGCATCCAGCGGCGGCCCGGTTCGATTTCAGCAACCGGCGCGTGGTGGTCGCGGGCGGCAGCCGCGGCATCGGCCGCAGTATCGCGCTGGCTTTTGCGCAGGCCGGAGCGTCGGTATCGATTTGCGCGCGCGGTGCGCCGGGGCTCGAGCGTACACACGCAGAGCTGGCCGCCTTCGGCGTGGATACCCATGCCGCCGTCTGCGATCTCGCTGACGCCCAAGCCATTGATGGCTACATCGCCGATGCTGCCGGTGCGCTCGGCGGCATCGACGTGCTGGTCAACAACGGTACCGGTTTCGGTTTCGATGACGACGAGTCGGGCTGGTCTGCCGGCATCAATGTGGACCTGCTGGCGGCGGTGCGCGCTTCGCATGCGGCGCTGCCGTTCCTCAAGCAGTCGACCGACGCCTGCATTCTGCATACCACGTCCATCGCGGCCCTGCGGCCGCGCGCCAGCGGCGCACCTTATGCGGCGGCGAATGCGGCGCTGACCCACTACACCGGATCGCAGGCGCTCGCGCTGGCGCAGCATCGGATCCGCGTCAATGCGATCGCACCGGGTTCGATTGAATTTCCCGATGGCCTGTGGGAGCAACGCAAGAGCCATGCGCCGGAGGTCTATCGCGCCACGCTGGCCAGAATTCCGTTCGGCCGTTTCGGTACGCCGGAGGAAATCGCACACGCCGCACTGTTCCTAGCATCGCCATGGGCCGGCTGGATCACCGGCCAGACGCTGGTGGTCGATGGCGGTCAGATGTTGAATGGCTGACCGGAGTCGACCAATGAGCCAGCTCGACTCCACCTCGCGTTTCAGTGACCGTGTCGACGACTATGTGCGCTATCGCCCGGATTACCCGCCGGCGTTGCTCGAATGGCTGCAGCGGGAGCAGGGGGTCGATGCCGGTTGGCTGGTCGCCGATGTCGGCGCGGGCACCGGCATCTCGTCGAAGATGTTTCTGGATGCCGGCTATCAGGTGATTGCGGTCGAACCGAATCGGCCGATGCGTGCCGCCGCCGAAACCTGGCTGGCGTCGTACCGGAAATTCCGTGCGCTCGACGGCAGCGCCGATGCGACCGGGCTGGCGAATGCCAGCGTGGATCTGGTCGCGGTAGCGCAGGCCTTTCACTGGTTCGACGAAGCCGCAACCAGGCGCGAGTTCGCGCGCATCCTGCGTCCGCGCGGGCTGGCGGCGATCTGGTGGAACTCGCGCCGGCTCACCGGCACGCGCTTTCTGGAAGGCTACGAGACCTTGCTGCAGACTTATGGCACCGATTACGTCAGCGTGGCCGAACGCTACGCCGACGACGCGCGGATGCGTGCCTGGTTCGGCAACGGGTTCCATGGCAGCGCACGTTTCGAACATGCGCAACGGCTGGATTTCGATGCGTTGCGCGGCCGCCTGATGTCCTCCTCGTATGTGCCGAAGCAAGGCCATCCGCAGCACCAACCGATGCTGCACGACTTGCGTGAGTTGTTCGACGCCTGCGCGGAGGGCGGCACGATAAGCTTCGACTACGACACCCGCATCTTTGCCGGACATCCTGCCTGAGCCATGTACGACCATCTGCGCCCGCTGCTGTTCAAGCTCGATGCCGAAACCGCGCATCGCATCACCCTGTACGGTTTGGGCGTGGCCCAGCGCAGCAATTTTGCGCACTGGATCGCCAACCCGCCGACAGAGCTGCCGACCACCGTGTTCGGCATCACCTTTCCCAATCCGGTCGGACTCGCCGCAGGGCTCGACAAGAACGCCGGGCATCTCGATGCGCTGGCTGCGCTTGGCTTCGGTTTCATCGAAGTGGGCACGGTGACGCCACTGCCGCAGGCTGGCAACGAGCGACCGCGCATGTTCCGGTTGCCGCAGCACGAGGCGATCATCAACAGGCTCGGTTTCAACAACGACGGTGTCGATGCGCTGGTGCGCAACGTGCAGCAATCCGCCTACCGCGGCGTGCTCGGCATCAACATCGGCAAGAACAAGGACACCCCGAACGAGAAGGCGGTCAGCGATTACCTGATCTGCCTTACGCGCGTGTACGAGCACGCCAGCTACATCACGGTGAACATCTCCTCGCCGAACACCCAGGGCTTGCGCGATCTGCAACAGGAAGCCACCTTGCGCCGTTTCATTTCGGTGCTGCGCGAAGCGCAGGAACGACTCGGTTCCCAGTACGGCCGACGCAAGCCGATGCTGCTGAAGATCGCGCCTGATCTGACCGAAGCCGAACTCGATGCGATCGCCGACGTGCTGTTGCGCACCGGCATCGACGGCGTGATCTGCACCAACACCACGGTGGATCACACCACCGTTGCCGATGATCCGCGTGGTGGCGAAGCAGGCGGTTTGTCCGGCAAACCGCTGTTCGAGCGCTCCACTGCGGTGCTCGCCGGCATGCACGGGCGACTGCAGGGTCGGATCCCGCTGATCGGTGTCGGCGGCGTGCTCGACGGCAGCGACGCTGCCGAGAAGATCCAGGCCGGCGCGTCGCTGGTGCAGATCTATTCGGGGCTGATCTATCGCGGGCCGCATCTGGTCGGCGAGTGCGTCAACGAGATCCGCCGTCAGCGCGACGACAGCCAGCATGCCGGTTGACGCGGTGGACATGGGCGGCTACACACTGATCGAGAACGCCTCGCTGGCGAATCGGAATACCCTGCGCGTGGCTGCGCGAACCACGTTGCTGGCGGAAATTCGCGACGCGGGCAAGCTGCCCGAACTGCTCGATTTCCCCGCCGTGCGCCATGGTCGTCTGCTGGTGCTTGGCGAAGGCAGCAACGTGCTGTTCACCGGCGACTTCGACGGCACCGTGCTGGCGATGGCCACCCGCGGGGTCCACGTGGAGAGCGATGGCGACAGCGCGCGCATCGCGGTGGCCGCGGGCGAGCGCTGGGACGATTTCGTGCGCTGGACGCTCGGCCACGGTTTTGCGGGGCTGGAAAACCTGATCCTGATTCCCGGCACGGTCGGTGCTGCACCGATCCAGAACATCGGCGCCTACGGCTGCGAAGTGGCCGAGTTCGTCGAGAGCGTCGAAGCGTGGGACCTGCGCGAACGCCGCGTGGTCACGCTCGACCAAGCGACCTGTGCGTTCGCCTATCGCGATTCGCTGTTCAAGCGCGAGCCCGGGCGTTACATCGTCACCGCCGTGCGCTTCCTGCTGCCGCGCAGCCGCCCCTTGCGCACCGACTACGCGGGCATCGAGGAGCAACTGACGCGGATGGGCGTGGAGCATCCCGCACCGTTCCATGTGGCCGAGGCGGTGGTGCATCTGCGCACCAGCAAGCTGCCCGATCCGGCGGTGATCGGCAACGCCGGCAGCTTCTTCAAGAACCCTATCGTCGACGCGACACTGGCCATGCAGCTGAAACAGGACCATCCCGCACTGCCGGTCTGGGCACTGTCCGATGGCCGGGCCAAGCTGTCGGCAGCGTGGCTGATCGAGGCGGCGGGTTTCAAGGGTACGCGCGAGGGCGATGCCGGCATCTCGAATCGCCACGCGCTGGTGCTGGTCAATCACGGCAAGGCGACCGGTCCGCAGCTGTGGTCCATGGCGCAGAAGGTGATGGACGGCGTGCAGGCCGTGTTCGGCGTGCAGCTGCAGCCCGAGCCGGTGGTGATCGACAGCCACTGAGCGATTGCACGCGCGAGACTCTCATTTCGCTCGCAAGCCGTTTGGCGGTTCAGCGCACGCTCAAGCGGCAGGAACTTGCGTTCCCCATCAACAATCAGTGATGCCCTACGCCCTCGGGGCGACTTTCGGCACTTCCTCGCCGCCCGCGTCTGCGTGGCACCATCGCTGATTCATCGCGCGGCGCCGTGCCGCATCCCCTCATCCCGCACAAAGGAATCGACAATGACGTTGAACAAGCTCAAGCCACTGGCATGGAGTCTGATGCTCGGTATGGGGGTTCTTGCCGGTACCTGTCAGGCACACACCGCCGCCGCCGAAAAGGCCGGACAAGCCAGCAACGTGCTGCGCGCCACGCTCGGCAACGGCCTGCGCGTGGTGATCGTGCACGACAAACTGGCACCGATGGTGACCACGCAGATCACCTATCTCGCCGGTGGTTATCAGACGCCGAAGGGATTTCCCGGCACCGCGCATGCGCTGGAACACATGATGTTCCGCGACAGCAAGGGCATGACCGGCGCGCAGTTGAACGAGATGACCGGCAAGATGGGCGGAGACAACAACGCCTTCACCACCAACGACGCAACCCAGTACTACTTCGTGGCACCGTCGGCCTACCTCGACGTGCTGCTGCATATCGAAGCCAGTCGCATGCGCGGCGCGATGATGACAGACAAGGACTGGGCGCTGGAGAAGGGCGCGATCGAGCAGGAAGTCTCGCGAGATATTTCCGATCCGGGGTTTCTCGCGTTCGAGAAGGCCGAGGGCCTGCTGTATGCGGGCACCGGCTACGAGGCCGATCCGCTCGGGACCCGTCCGTCCTTCGACAAGACCACTTCGCAGGTGCTGGGCAAGTTCTACAAGGACTGGTACACGCCGAACAACGCGATCTTCGTGATCGTCGGCGACGTCGATCCGCAGGCGACGCTGACGCAGGTGAAGGCGCTGTTCGGTTCGATCCCGCGCAGCGCGACGCCGGCGCGCGTGCCGGCGAAGCTGCAGGCATTCAAGTCGCAGACGATCCGCAGCACCACGCCCGACGCCACCGGTTCGGTGCAGTTCCTGTATCGCCTGCCAGGCATGAAGAGCAGCGAATTCGCGGCGGCGACGGTCCTGATGGACGTGCTCAACAACGCCCGCAGCGAGTTGTCCGAGCTGGCCGCGCAGGGCAAGGTGTTGAGTGCCGATGCGCAGGTACAGCCGTTCAGCCTGGGCGGTATCGGCGCGATCGAGGCCGGCTTCCCCAAAGGGGGTGACGCGCAGCAGGCGCAGGCGCATCTCGACAGCGTGATCGCCGCGATGCTGAAAGACGGCGTTTCCGCCGATCTGGTCGACGCCGCCAAGCGTTCGGAGGCCGCGCAGTTCGAATTCAGCAAGAATAGCGCGGTGAATCTCGCCAGCTCATGGTCGCAGGCGCTGGCCTGGCAGGGACTGGACTCACCTGAGGAAGCGGAACAGCAGATCCAGAACGTGACGGTTGACGACGTCAATCGCGTCGCCCGCGACTACCTGAGGCAGGACCAGCGCGTTACCGTCGTGCTCACGCCGGATCCGAACGGCAAGCGTCCGCCGGACAGCAACGGTTTCGGAGGCAGCGAATCCTTTGGCGGTGATGACAAGCTCGACGTGCCGTTGCCCGAGTGGGCGGCCACGGCGCTGAGCAAACTGGAGATGCCGCACTGGACGTTGAATCCGGTCGAGATGAAACTGGACAACGGCATCACCCTGATCGTGCAGCCGGAGTCCACCAGCAAGACCGTCACGGTGATGGGTCATGTCGATCACAGCGACAGCCTGCAGGAACCGAAAGGTCAGGATGGCGTCGGCAAATTGCTCGACTCGCTGTTCGACTATGGCAGCACTCGCCTCGATCGCACTGCATTCCACAAGGCACTCGATGGCATCGCCGCGACCCAGGGCGGCGGCGCGGATTTCCAGCTCGCGGTGCCGAGCAAGCATTTCGACGAAGGCATGCAGTTGCTGGCCGACAACGAACTGCATCCGGCCTTGCCGCAGGCTGCGTTCGACGTGCAGCAGCAAACGCTGGCGCGCACGCTGGCTGGCGAGCTGGAGTCGCCGCAGTACAAAATGTTCCATGCACTCTCCACGGGTCTGTATCCAGCTGGCGATCCGGCATTGCGGGAAGCCACGCCCGCAACCGTGGGCAAGCTCAAGCTGCAGGACGCGAAGGATTATTTCGCCAGCACCTATCGCCCGGATCTGGCCACGATCGTGGTGGTCGGCGATGTCACGCCCGAGCAGGCGAAGTCGACCGTGCAGAAATATTTTGGCGACTGGAAGGCCAGCGGTGCCAAGCCCGAGGTGATTCCGAAGCCGGTGGCGCTGAACCCGCCCAGCTACGTGGTGGTGGCGAACGCGTACGCCTCGCAGGACCAGGTGCTGATGGGTCAGACGCTCGATTTGAACATGCACAACCCGGACCGCTATGCGCTGGAACTCGGCAACGATGTGCTCGGCGGCAACGGTTTCGCCTCGCGCCTGATGGTGGATGTGCGTGTGAAGCACGGCTTCGCCTACGGCGCGAGTTCCGGCATGAAATTCGATCGTTCGCGCTCGATCTTCTATGTGCAGTACGGCAGCGATCCGGGCAAGGTCGAGCCGGTCGACATGCTGATCCGGCAGAACCTGGATGCGATGCGCGAGAAAGTGGTCACGCCGGCCGAACTCACCAACGCACGGCAGTACCAGATCCGCTCGATCCCGGTGCAGGTATCCAGCGTCAACGGCATCGCCCGTTCTCTGCTGTCGTGGAGCTGGCACGGCGAACCACTCGACCAGCCGATGGTCGCGGCGAAGTACTACCTCAACCTCACTGCACCCGAAGTGCAGGATGCCTTCAGGAAATACCTCAAGCCGCAGAACATGACGCAGGTGGTGCAGGGTCCGTCACCGGCGAAGCACTGAGTGATGAAGACGCCGCCCCGCACATCGCGGGGTGGCGTCTTTTGGCTCCGCTTTTTCAGATATGTCGCGGACGTTCCAGGTGCGGCAGGAACACCGTGATCAATCCCATCAGCGGCAGGTACGCGCATAGCCGGTAGACATATTCGATGCCGCGCGCGTCGGCGACGTGGCCGAGCACGGCGGCACCAATGCCGCCCATGCCGAAGGCAAGTCCGAAAAACAGGCCCGAGATCATGCCGACCCGGCCGGGGATCAGATCCTGCGCATAGACCAGGATCGCCGAGAATGCCGAGGCGAGGATCAGCCCGATCACCACCGTCAGCACGCCGGTCCACATCAGGTTGGCGTGCGGCAGCAGCAGGGTGAACGGTGCGACACCGAGGATCGACACCCAGATCACCCACTTGCGGCCGATCCGGTCGCCGACCGGTCCGCCGATCATTGATCCGGTGGCGACCGCAAACAGGAACACGAACAGGTGTACCTGGGCGCTTTGCACCGACACCCCGAACTTGTGGATCAGGTAGAAGGTGTAATAGCTGCTGAGGCTGGCCAGGTAGAAATATTTGGAGAAGATCAGCAGCCCGAGAATTGTCAGCGCCAGCGCAATCTTGTTCGCCGGCAGCCTGTGCAACGTCGCCGCCATGCGTCGGCCTGCCTGCTTCACATGCTGATGCCGATACCAGCGGCCGACCTGCAGCAGCACCACGATCGCCAGCAGCGCCGCCAGCGAAAACCACGCCACGTTGCCGCGACCGTGCGGCGGCACGATGATCCACGCCGCCAGCAGCGGTCCCAGCGAGGAGCCGGTATTGCCGCCGACCTGGAACAGCGATTGCGCCAGCCCGTGCTGGCCGCCCGAAGCCATCCGTGCGATGCGCGAGGATTCTGGATGAAACACCGACGAGCCGGTACCGACCAGCGCGGCGGCGATCAGCAGCATCGGAAAATTCGGTGCCACCGAAAGCAGCAGCAGGCCGCACAGGGTGAAGCCCATGCCGACCGGCAGCGAGTACGGCATCGGCCGGCGGTCGGTGACCATGCCGACCAGCGGCTGCAGCAGCGACGCGGTGAGCTGGTAGGTCAGCGTGATCAGGCCGACCTGGGCGAAGTTCAGCGCGAAGTCGTGCTTGAGGATCGGATAGATCGCCAAGATCAGCGACTGGATCATGTCGTTGAGCATGTGCGCGAAGCTGATCCCGCCCAGCACGGTGAATTGCGTGCGTTCGGCAGGCAGCTGGGTGAATGCGGTTTCGCTCGACAGGGGATTGGTGGCAGGAGACAGCGGGGCGCTTTCGACGCGGGTCTGCATGGTGATTTCTTTCAGCATGGGAATACGGCGCAAGCCTTGCGCTGCAGGGGTTTGCAGCATAGACAATCGAGCGGAAACCCGCATGTGCCGGAGCTGTCACACAGCAGTCAGGAAAATGTCGCAGACTGGGTAGTACCGGTCTGCGCCAGGGCGCTGATCCCGCCATCACCGACAGCACCGCAGAATGCCGTCATGCCTCACAAGCCATTGCCGGATCATGGATTTGCACCAATGAACAGCCGCCTCATTCGCGACAGCTCGCCCACCGATGCCAGCGTGCCGGCAGCCAACGACGGTTTGCCGGGCGCGGTGGCGGCGGTGGATCTGGGTGACAGCCGCTGGTACATCCATCGTGAACTGTCGCAGCTGCAGTTCAACATCCGCGTGCTGGACCAGGCGCTGGACGAGCGCACGCCGCTGCTCGAACGACTCAAGTTCCTGCTGATCTTCTCGCGCAACATGGACGAGTTCTTCGAGATCCGGGTGGCTGGCCTCAAGGGTCAGATCGCACTGGATCACGAGCTGATCGGCCCTGACGGCATTTCGCCGCGTCGCGCGCTGGCGGAAATCAGCGAAATCGCGCACAAGCAGATCGAACGCCAGTACGCGATCCTCAACGAACGGATCCTGCCGGAACTGGTTGCGCAGGGCATTCGGATCGTTCGTCGGCAGCAATGGACGCACAAGCAGAAGCTGTGGGTGCGCCGTTACTTCCGTGACGAGGTGGCGCCGCTGATCACGCCGATCGGTCTCGACCCGACTCACCCGTTTCCTTTGCTGGTCAACAAGAGCCTGAACTTCATCATCCGGCTGGAGGGCGTCGATGCGTTCGGGCGCGATTCCGGCCTGGCCATCGTGCCGGCGCCGCGCGTGCTGCCGCGGCTGATCCAGATGCCGCGGGAAATCTGCGAAGGCGGCGACAACTACGTGCTGCTGTCGTCGATGATCCACGCGCATGCGGAGGAGCTGTTCCCCGGCATGCAGGTGCTCGGCTGCTACCAGTTCCGGCTGACCCGCAACGCCGATCTCACGCTCGATCCCGAGGACGTGGAGGATCTGGCGTTGGCGCTGCGCGGCGAACTTTACTCGCGCCGTTTCGGCGATGCAGTGCGGCTGGAGGTGGCCGACAACTGTCCGAAGGACCTGATCGACTATCTGCTCAAGCAGTTCGGGCTGACCGAATCGGAGCTGTACGAAGTGAACGGCCCGGTGAACCTGGCGCGGCTGTTCCGCATCGCCAGCCATGTGAGCTATCCGCAGCTGCAATATCCGCCGTTCACGCCGGTGCTGCCGAAGGTGCTCAAGCACGTCGAGGACCTGTTCCAGGTCATCGGCAAGCAGGACGTGCTGCTGCTGCATCCCTATGAATCGTTTTCGCCGGTGGTCGACCTGCTGCGCCAGGCGGCAAAGGATCCGCAGGTGCTGGCGATCAAGCAGACGCTGTATCGCACCAATGCCAATTCCGAAATCGTCGACGCGCTGGTCGATGCGGCGCGGGCCGGCAAGGAAGTGACCGCAGTGGTCGAGCTGCGCGCGCGCTTCGACGAGGAGTCCAACCTCACGCTGGCGTCGCGCCTGCAGCAGGCGGGCGCGATGGTGATCTACGGCGTGGTCGGCATCAAGACCCATGCCAAGCTGATGCTGATCCAGCGTCGCGAAGGCCACGACCTGATCCGTTACGCGCACATGGGTACCGGCAACTACCACACCGGCAACGCGCGCCTGTATACCGACTACAGCCTGCTCACCTCCGACGAGGCGCTGTGCGAAGACGTGCACAAGTTGTTCAGCCAGCTCACCGGCATGGGCAAGGTACTGCGCATGAAGAAATTGCTGCATGCACCGTTCACGCTGAAAAAGAACCTGCTGGAACTGATCGCACGCGAGACCGCGTATGCCGACGCCGGCCGCCCCGGACGGATCATCATCAAGGTCAATTCGCTGACCGAGCCGAAGGTGATCCGTGCGCTGTATCGCGCCAGCATCGCCGGCGTGCAGATCGACCTGATCGTGCGCGGCATGTGCTGCCTGCGTCCGGGCGTCGAGGGTATTTCGCAGAACATTCGCGTGCGCTCGATCATCGGCCGCTTCCTGGAACACAGCAGGGTCTACTGGTTCGCCAACGATGGCGATCCGCAACTTTACCTGTCCAGTGCCGACTTGATGGAACGCAACCTCGATCGCCGGGTCGAGTCGGCGTTTCCGATCGAGGGCAAGAAGCTGCAGCAGCGCGTGCGCAACACGCTCGAGCTCTATCTCACCGACAACAGCAGCGCGCTGCTGCTGCAATCCGACGGCCAGTACCTGCGGCAGCCGGTGGTCAGCGGCGAACCGGTACGCAACGTGCAGAACGAACTGCTGGAGAAACTCTGCGGCGTGGTCGTGACCGGTGCTGCTTGAATCACGGCACTGAATCCTTCGCGCGCCCGCTCGCACGCAACGGCTGATCGAGACGGATCTCGGCTGTGACCGCCGCGTCACGATCCGTGCGACACAGTCGGTGCACCGGCTGTCGCCGGGATTCGTGGAGTCGATGTGCACGATGCAGCAGCGGGTCGCCCTGACATGCAAAAAACGACGCTGAGGCGACCCGGTCGCGTCGCTGCGACGGCGACAGTCTTCGCGTGCCTGGTCACCGTCCACGCGCTGGCGTACCAGGCGACCGCTCCCGGCGATGCGCCCACCGCTGCGGCCACCTTGCCGACAGTGCAGGTCGATGCCATCCGGCTGGACATTCCACCGTTCGATATTCCTGCCGCGCTGAGCGTGATCAACGTCTCGACCGCCACGAGCGGCCAGCCCGGCGTCAATCTTTCGGAGGCGCTGGTCGGCGTGCCCGGCATTCTCGCGCGTGACCGGCAGAACTATGCGCAGGACGAACAGATCTCGATACGCGGCTTCGGCGCGCGCTCCACCTTCGGCGTGCGCAGCATCCGCGTGTTCGTCGACGGCATTCCCGCCAGCTTGCCCGACGGGCAGGGTCAGGTGTCGAACTTCAATCTGGACAGCGCCGACCGCATCGAGGTGCTGCGCGGTCCGTTCTCGGTGTTGTATGGCAACGCCGCTGGTGGCGTGATGCAGCTATGGAGTGCCGACGGCAGCGACGTGTCGCAGACCACGGTCAGTGTCTACGCCGGCAGCGACGACAGCTTCCGCCATGCAGTGGACACGCGCGGCGTGGTCGGCGCGGTCGACTACAACATCGCCGCATCGGAGTTTCTCTCCGCCGGCTACCGCCAGCACAGTCGGGTCCATCGCGAATCGGACAATGCGAAATTCGGCATCGATCTCGGCCGGCAACGCAAGCTCACGCTGGTGCTCAACCGCCTGTATCAGCCGACCGCGCAGGATCCACTCGGGTTGACCCGTGCCCAGGTCGATGCGGACCCTTCCCGGGCGACATCGGCGGCCAGCCAGTACGACACCCGCAAGAGCATCCAGCAGAACCAGATGGGCGCGATCTACGAGCAGACGGTCGATGACGCCGATGACCTGCGCCTGATGGGCTATGTCGGCCATCGCAGCATCCTGCAGTTCCAGTCGATTCCGCCCGGCACCCAGGCAAACCCGCTGCAGTCCGGCGGCGTGGTGGCACCCGACACGAATTTCGGCGGACTCGATACCCGCTGGACCCATCGCGGTGAACTTGCAGGGCGCGATCTCGAGCTCGTGTTCGGCGCCAGCGGCGACGACCAGCGCCAGCATCGTCTGGGTTACGAGAATTTCATCGGCAGCGAACTGGGCGTGCAGGGTCGACTGCGGCGTGACGAGGACGACAACGTCGTCAATGTCGCCGAATATGCACAGTGGTACTGGTACTACGCCGACCACTGGTCGTTGCTGCTCGGCGTGCGCCGCGATGAAGTCCGCTTCAGCGAACACGACTTCTACATCACCGCGACGAATCCCGACGACAGCGGTAATGTGCAGTACGACGCCACCACCCCGGTGCTCGGGCTGCAGTGGCGCACCAGCGACACGCTGCGTGTCTACGCAAGCTTCGGCAGGGGCTTCGAGACGCCGAGCTACAACGAGCTGGGCTACCGCAGCGACGGCAGCGCGGGACTTGCGTTCAACCTGCGTCCTGCGCGCAGCCGCAACCTCGAGCTCGGGGCGAAGTGGCGGCTCACGCACGCGCTGGAATTCGACGCGGCGGCGTTTCGCGCCGATACCCGCAATGAGCTGGCCGTCGCCAGCAACGAGAACGGACGATCCACCTACCAGAATGTCGGCGCCGCGCGGCGGCAGGGATTTGAAACGTCGCTGACCGGAAAGCTGGCCGACGACTGGCGACTTGCGGCCGGCTTCACCCACTTGCAGTCGCGTTTCCGCAGTGATTTCCTGACCTGTGCCAGTACGCCGTGCGCGGTTGCCAGCCTTCTGGTGCCGGCCGGGGCACGTATTCCCGGTGTGCCCGACAACTACGCTTCACTGCGGCTCGAACACGGTGTCGACGCCGGTTGGCGCGAAGGCATCACGCTGAGTGGCATCGGTGCCGTCACGGTCAACGATACGAACACGCAACGCGCCGCCGGCTACGGCCTGGTCGATGTGGATGTCAGCTACACCTTTGCACTGGGTGGAGCCCGGCGGCTGCAGCTCAGCGCGCGCATGGACAATCTCGCCGACCGCCGCTACATCGGTACGGTGATCGTCAACGACGGCAACGGCCGCTACTTCGAACCCGGCCCCGGGCGCAGTTTTCTGCTTGGCGCGCGGCTCATGCTTTAGCGCATCGGGAATCCGCAAGAAAACATGGATTTTTCGATGGCGTGACTTCCGGCGCTGGACGGCTGGCCTGGCGACAGTCATGGTGATCCGGCCATGAGTCTCTCCACCGTCACCGTGATGTACGACAGCCCGCTGCTGCGGGTGACCGACATCGCATGTCGACATCCGCGCGGCGGCTGCGGCTGTGAACGCGGTGGCGAACGTACGCATCTGACCATGCTCCGGCGCAGCGGTTTCGGCTATCACGTCAACGGCAGGATGCTGATCGGCGATCCAACGATGGCGTTGCTGTATCGCGCGGGGGATAGTTACCGGATTTCGCATCCGTTCGAGGGCGGCGACGAGTGCACCACCTTCGAGATAGCGATCGAACACGAAGGGGAAGTTTTCGGCCGTCGCTTGCGCGAGCATCACGATCTGCAGCGTGCGGTATCCGCGGCGAACCAGTTCGCACATCTGCAGTTGCATCGATGGCTCAGGCTCGGCAGCCGCGATCCGCTGGTGGTCGAGGAGGCCGCCGCGCAGCTGTGTGAATCGGTGCTTCGGCAACGCGCGCCGGCGGAGTGTTGCCCACAACTCTCGACGTCCGCGATGGTGCTGGTGCGGCAGGTGCGCGAAGCACTGCTTGCCGATCCCGTCGATTCCGCGGGATTGGATGGCCTGGCGGCGCGTGCAGGGTGCTCGCCGTTCCACCTCGCGCGCAGCTTCCGCAAAGCCACTGGTTTTTCCCTGGTCGACTACCGCACGCAGTTGCGCATTGCGCTATCGCTGGAGCGGCTGGCCCAAGGCCAGAACGACCTGTCTGCGCTGGCGCAGGACATGGGTTTCAGTCATCACAGTCATTTCTCCGCCGCGTTCCGTCGCCGGGTCGGCATGACGCCGAGTGCCGTCCGCGCATCGATGCGTGCGCCGGCGATGATTCGTCTGGGCAGGAATTTGATAGCCCGTTGTGTGGGCCGCCGATAACCTTGCTACCGCTTGCGATCCTGCCAGCATCCCCAAAACCGCTGCACCCGGAGCAGACATGTCATCGGACGAAGCCTTGCACCGACGCTCCACGGCAGAGCACTGGCCGCTGCTTGAAACGCTCGACCGGCTTCCACAACCTTCGACGGCCAAATGGCCGCATGGCGTCTTCGATATCGAGGTGTTTCGAAAAGCCGGTATCAGCCTGTCGGTGTTCGCGCCGATGTTGACGGATTTCCAGACGCCGCACGAACAGGACGAGATCTACATCGTGGTCAACGGAAGCGGCGAACTGCAATTGGATGGCCAGCTGCTGATGGCCGAAAAGGGTGATGCGCTGTTCGTCCCGGCGGGAGCGCGGCACCGATTCAGGTCGTTTTCGGATGACTTCGCCAGCTGGGTCATATTCTTTCCGACCACCGCCACACCCATTTGAAAGGAGATATGAGATGACGGGCAGGACCCTGCTGGCATTCATCGCGTTGGCGACTTCAGCGACTTGCGCCGCGCAAAACACCTCTACCCACGCACGGCTGCCCGCAGCGCTCGCGCAGGCTGTCGCCGCGTTCGATCGCGCCCAGGTCGCCGGCGACGGGCCCGCGCTGGCCCGACTGCTGGCCGATGACTACGTGCTGGTGAACAGCCGGGCGCAGATCGAACACAAGGCGGATTTCATCAACGACTACACCGCGCCTGGCTGGAAGCTGATGCCCTACGTGGTGGAGGACGAAACGGTCCGTAGCTGGAACGATGGTGCCGTGCTTGCCGGTGTGGCCACGCTGCAGGGCGCCAGCGGGGGCAAGCCGTTCAAGGCGCGCCTGCGCTTTGCCGATGTCTGGCGTCGGCGCGGCGGCAAATGGCAGGTGATCTTCACCCAGGCCATGCGCGAGCCGATGCCCTGATCGCGCCGACCCTCCATCCATGTTTAACCAGCCACAGGAGCGCACTTATGTTGCCCATGCTGAAATATCCGTTGCTGCTGATCGCCCTTGTCGTCGCATCGCCACCGGCACATGCCGTCGAGAGCGATGTGACTACGCTCAAGCAGCTTTCGCAGGAATTTTCCGACGCATCGGCTGCCGGCGATGCCAAGGCTCTCGACCGCATGCTGGACGACCGTGTGATCTTCATGAATGAAAGCGGCGATATCGCCAGCAAGAAGGATATCGTCGGCAGCGCATCACCTTCGCCGCAGGGCGTCGACAACGCGCTGGTGCAGACCGACTGGGATCTGCAGTTGCACGGGAATGTCGCGGTGACCAGTTTTACCGACAACGCCACCTTCCATTTCCACGAACAGGTCACGCACGCACGATTTCGTTCCACCGAGGTCTGGCTGAAGGAAGCCGACACGTGGCGGATGATTTCCAGCCAGACACTCGCGTTGCCCGATGCGCCTGCAGCCATCCGGTTGCCGGTGTCCGCCCTCGACGAGTACGCCGGCAGCTACTCTGCCGGGCCCGATGCGCTGGTGAAAATCTCGCGGCTGGGCGATGCGCTGGTCAGTTCCACCAACCATGCCAAACCCGCGCCACTCGCTGTGGAAGTCCGGGATGTGCTGTTCACCCCGAGCCAGCCGCGCACCCGCCGCATCTTCGAACGCGGACCCGACGGCAGGATCACCGGGTTTCTGGCGCGCCGCGAAGGACACGACATCCGGTTCAGGCGAGTGGGGTGAATCGTCGGGTTCAACGATCGGTCGCAACAGGAATCTTGCCAGTATCGAAAGACATTGTCCGGACCATCTTTTCATCTTTGCAGAAATGGACGGCCAGATGGTTTGCATCTCCCGTAGCCGATTTCTTCATCACGCAGGTCAAGGAACCCACCATGCTCGACGAACCACAAATCGTGCAGACCGAATATCAGCACACCGCAGTCATCCACTTGACCATTCCGCGCAACCAGATCCAGAGCCTGATGGGGCCGGCGATCGCTGAAGTGCTGGCGGCAGTTGCGGCGCAGGGCATGGTGCCGGCCGGTCCGGTGTTCTCCCATCATCTGCGCATGCAAGCCGACACGTTCGACTTCGAGGTGGGCGTGCCGGTGACGATGCCGATCGCCGCCGGCGGACGTGTGCATGCAAGTGAATGGCCGGCCACCACGGTGGCAAGGACGATCTATCACGGGGGCTACGAAGGTCTCGGTGCCGCCTGGGGCGAGCTCGGAGCGTGGATCACGTCGGCTCAACGATCGGCTGCTCCGGATCTGTGGGAATGTTACGTGGCTGGCCCGGCGTCGGGCAGCGATCCAGCCGGCTGGCGCACCGAACTGAATCGTCCGTTGACCCCTGCATGACCCTGATCCGGCCAATCATTGCGCCATCGAGCATCGGCTCGGCCGTGCCGCGGAGTTTCGTAGCGGCATGCTCAACGGCGAGCATCGGACTGCGCTGCGCGTCTGGCTGGCAGGTCAGGCCGGCGGCCTCGCGCTTGAATTCGTTGCCGGCTCTTCGCCTGGGCGTGCCACTCCGCTTTGCCGATGACTGGCCTTTCTGGAGTGTCCGCATTGACGGGTGGAACCTGTGAAAGAATCCGATGAACAAAGAACTTGGTGGAGCCTGGGGGGATCGAACCCCCGACCTCTACGATGCGAACGTAGCGCTCTCCCAGCTGAGCTAAGGCCCCATAGAAAGGGATAGAACTGTCACAGGCGCGCTTGCAGGCGTGACGCTCTTCAAGCTGAGCTGCCACAACGCGCGAGCGCCGAATGGTAGCAGCGTGCGCCGGTGCCCGCCAAGACCTGCATGCATCAATCAGGGCAACAGGCTGGCGAGGCGATCGTAAAGGACTTCCCGTCGCCAGCCTTCGAGCAGCTCGGGCCATTCGGCGGTGACCACGTACTCCTCCAGCGCCTTGCGCGGACACAGCAGGCCCGACGGCAGGTCGAGCTCGCCGGCAAGGGTGTCCACGCAATGCTTCATCTCGCCCAGTGCCTTTTTTGCCTCGCCCAGCGGGTGACCGGGGATGCGCGAGGTTGCAGCGATCTCGTCGTCGCCGATCGCCGGCGCAATCAGCTCCAGCAGGTCCGCGCGCTGTGCCGAACGCAGCGCACGCTGGCCGCGGCTGCGCTGATCGAGATCGCCGATGCCGGTCGGCGGCTGCTGCGCCAGGCTGAGCGCCAGTGCGTCATCCAGCAACCATGGACGCGGCACGTCGAGCCGGCGGGCGCTGCGATCCCGCCACAACAACAGGCGTCGCAACAGCGCCTGTTTTTCGACCGACCAATCCGCGGCGCCGCGCAGGGCGCGTTGCGGTTGCGGATCGCCATCGCGATGGCTGGCGCGGCGCTTCAGGCGTTCGCAATCTTCCGCATGCCAGGCGCTGCGCTCGCGCCGCTGCAGGCGCTCGACGAGCTGCTCGTGGATGGTCTTGAGATACACCACGTCCAGTGCTGCATAGCTGAATTGCGATGCAGTGAGCGGCCGCTGCATCCAGTCGGAACGGGTTTCGCCCTTGTCCAGGTCCGTACCGGCCAGTTCGGCCACGAGTGCGCGGTAGCTGATGCCCAGTCCCATGCCGACAAACGCGGCGGCGATCTGCGTGTCGAAGAGTACCCGCGGGCCATCGGGCAGCAGCGGCGACAGGGTTTCCAGATCTTCGCTGGCGCTGTGCATGACGGTGATGGCATCGCCGCTGCCCAGCCGGGGTTGCAGCGCATCGCCGATATCGAATGCCAGCGGATCGATCAGTGCGTAACGCTCGTTCCAGCCCAGCTGCAGCAGCGCGAGTTGCGGATAAAAGGTATTCCGGCGCATGAACTCGGTGTCCAGGCCGACGGTGGCAGCGGGCGGCAGCGCGGCAAGCCAGGCGTCCAGTGCTTCGCGATGATCGATCCACTCGGCGTCGGGCGTTTCAGGCAACGGCATGATGATCCTTGAAAGATGCAGGACGTGGATTGCCCTGTCGGCGGTTTGTGCCTATGGTGAGCAGCGCACGATAACAGGCTGCACCGAGGACGCCCATCCATGCCAAGCAACGCAACCCTGCGCCGTCAGCGCGCACTCGGCGGGGCGCTCGGCATCATCGTGCTGGGTTGCGCGTTGACGTTCCACTTTTTCCCGCGCGTGTTTCACGTCGACCCGACCCAGGCGCCGCGCCGATCGATGTCAATGGGCACCGTCGCGCTCGGGTCCACGGCGTCGCAAACCGCATCCGCGCTCGACGAGATCAATGCCGGCCCGCCGATGACCCTGGCACCGACCGCGGTGATCGCCGCGCGCAGCAACGAGAACGCGGATCTGCCGACCCAGCTGAGTGCGGATACACCTGTCGTGCAGGCGCTGCTGGCGCGTGCCGGCAAGGCGCTGCACGCTGGCCAGCTGGTGGGCGACAAGGACAGCGCCGCCGCGTTGTTCGCACAGGCATTGAAAGACAAACCGGACAGCCGGCGCGCCGCGCAAGGCCTGTTCGATGTGCGGGCTCGGCTGGTCGCCGAGATCGATCAGGACATTGCGGTGGGTGATGCCGATGCAGCCAGCGACCTGCTTGATGCGCTGCGCACCCTGCCGAACGCTGCTGGCGAGGTGGCGCAGCTGGAGGCCAACCTGAAGACGCTGGCCATGGTGCGCCCGATGCTGGCGACGGCCGCCGGTCTGTTGCAACAGGGCAAGGCCGACCAGCCCCGCGATGGCAGCGCACTGGATCTCTACCATCAGGTGCAGAAGCTCGACCCGCAGAACGCCGTGGCAGAGCAGGGCATTTTCCAGGTGCAGCGGGCCGTACTGGATCGCGCGCTGGCCGCAGTGGCCCAGAACAATTTTTCCGATGCGGACAAGGTGCTGGAGGACGCCGACGCGATCCGCCCCGGCTCGCAGCAGATGCTGGACGTGCGCAAGCGCGTCGACGATATGCGCGAGCAGCGCGCGACCGGCGTGCTGGCGCAGGCGCATTCCGCGCTCGACGCCGGCAATCGTGAGCTGGCGACCAGGCTGGCGGCGCAGGCACGTGCGATCGATCCCGGCCTCGCGACGCTGGCGGATTTCGACGAGCAGCTGACCAATGCCCGCCTCTATGCGAGCTACAAGCCAGGTCAGGTCTTCAGCGACCGCTACGTCGACCTGCCCGGCAAGACGCCGGCGATGCTGGTGATCCCCACTGGCACGTTCCAGATGGGCGCCGCCGACAACGACGACGATCACAACGACAACGAACTGCCGCAGCATGCGATCACCATCGACAAGGGTTTCGCGATGGCGCGCAGTGCGATCACCGTGGAGCAGTTCCGCGAGTTCGTGCGTGCCAGTAGTTACGTGGCCGATTCGGTGAAGCTCGGCGGCTCCAGCGTCTACGACGAACGCAGTGGAGCATTGCGCGACGACGACCAGGCCAGCTGGCAGGATGACTACGCCGGCCACTCCGCCGCCGGCAGCTTGCCGGTGGTCAATATTTCCTGGAACGATGCCAAGGCCTACGCCGACTGGCTCAGCCAGCGCACCGGCAAGGTGTACCGACTGCCCAGCGAAACCGAATTCGAGTATGCATTGCGCGGCGGAAGCACAAGCCGTTACTGGTGGGGTGACGGCATGCCAACCCGACCTGTGGAAAACCTCACTGGTTCCGGCGACCGCTCACGCAGCGGCCGGCGCTGGAGTCATTCCTTCCGCGGCTACAAGGACGGCTATTGGGGACCGGCACCGGTGATGAGCTTCGCCGCGAATCCGTTCGGACTGTTCGACATCAACGGCAATGTGTCGGAATGGACCCAGGACTGCTGGCACGACAACTACATCCGAGCGCCCAACGACAACACGGCATGGGTCAACCCCGGCTGCAGCGCCAGGGTCGTGCGCGGCGGTTCCTGGGGCAGCTCGCCCGAACAGGTGGATTCGGCCTATCGCCAGGGTGTGGACGGCAGCGTGCGCAGCGCGCGGGTCGGGTTTCGCGTGGTGCGGGAGCTGTAGCGATGTCTCCGGCTGCAGTCGCCGGGAGCCGGAAACGAAAAACCCCGCATCAGGCGGGGTTTTTCATGTTTGGTACCGGTGATAGGAACCATGCCATGGTTCCATGCCATACCAAGTCGTCCCATAAGGTGCCTGTAAACGTCCATTTGAAGCCATTTACCTCACCATGCTGTTTCAGGTCGTCCCATTGCAGCCCACTCGAATTGGGGGTAACGTGGGGGTAAGTCGCGTTCGGAAGCGAGGTCGGGAACCTCGCGAATGCCGGCTTCTGACATGGCCAAAGAGCCCCTGAAAGACATCAAGTTTCGGCAGCTGAAACCCACCGATCGAACGCAGAAGGTGTTCGACGGTGGCGGCCTCTTCCTGGAAGTCCGCCCGACCGGCTCGAAGTACTGGCGACTGAAGTTCCGCATCGGCGGAAAAGAGAAGTCGTTGAGCTTCGGCGTATACCCCGAGGTTTCGCTCGCTGAGGCACGAAAGCGCCGCGACGCTGCGCGCGCGCTTCTCCGCGATGGCGTCGACCCTTCGCAGGAACGCAAGCAGCAGAAGCGCCAAGCGAAGCTCGAGGCCGACAACAGCTTCGAGTCGATCGCGGAGAAGTGGCTCGGCAAGATGGCCGGCGAGTGGAAGCCAGACCACGTCCGCCGGATCCGCGAGTCGTTCAAGCTGGACATCTTCCCAGCGATCGGCAACACACCCATCGCACAGATCGGCTTCGGCGAGATTCGGGACA
>JBDTZX010000445.1:0-3092 GCA_040004895.1 Rhodanobacter sp.
TGGTGGCTATGGGTGGACTCGAACCACCGACCCCAGCATTATGAGTGCTGTGCTCTAACCAGCTGAGCTACATAGCCTTGGGAACACCGTCGTGGCGGGTTCTGAGGTGAACCGGACGGGCGCGGAAGTGTAGTGGCAGCGGGCGCCCTGTTCAACCCTGAAACGCTTGCCGCCGCTTTGCGCGGCGTGGTTGAATCGCTGACAGGAGCGGGCTTTTCCATGCCGCACGCCTCAGGAGGCGAAATGATCGACGTCGATGGCTATCGCCCCAACGTGGGCATCGTGCTGCTGAACGAGGCGGGTCAGCTGTTCTGGGCGCGCCGGGTCAATCGCGATGGCTGGCAGTTCCCGCAGGGCGGCATGCGCACCGACGAGACCCCGCTGGAGGCGATGTACCGCGAGCTGGAAGAGGAAACCGGGCTGGCCCAGCAGCATGTCGAGGTGATTGCCGCGACCCATGGCTGGCTGCGCTATCGCCTGCCGCATCGCTACGTGCGCCACAACCAGCGTCCGACCTGCATCGGTCAGAAGCAGGTGTGGTTTCTGTTGCGGCTGGTCGGCAGCGAGGACGAGCTGAAGCTGGATGCCTGCGACAAGCCGGAGTTCGATATCTGGCGCTGGGTGGATTTCTGGTATCCGGCGGCGCACGTGGTCAACTTCAAGCGCGAGGTCTACGAGCGCGCGCTGCGCCACTTTGCTCCGCTGGTGGAAGGGTTGTTCAGTGTCGAACTCGGCACGGTGCCGCCCAAAGCGGCCGATCGGGATGAAAACCCGCCCAGGCCGCGTCCAGGCTGCGAGGCGGCCTGAATCGCCCGTGGCTGTCGCCGCGGCTACTGGTTGACAATCATTCGCATTCGCGTTCTTATACGCGCCATGTATATCTGCCTGTGCAATGCCGTCACCGATCACGATATCCGCCGCGAGGCGGCCAACGGCGTGCATTCGTTTGCGGAGCTGCAGGCACGCACCGGCTGCTCGGATTGTTGCGGCAGTTGCGAGCAGGATGCGCGGCGCACGCTGAGCCACGCCGTTGAGGGCGCGCTCTGCCAGTTTCCCGCCGTGCCTGCCTGAAACACCCCGCCCGGACAGCTTGTGCACTTCGGCTGCAGCCGACGCAGCACGCGTCGCCGGGCAAACCTTAGCCGTTCGCATTACGTCAGCCGCTGGCGGCAATCCGTATAGTTGAACTTCCTGTCGGTCAAGCGGAGAGCCCCATGAAAGGTGATGCGAAGGTCATCGAGTTCCTCAACAAGGTGCTCTACAACGAGCTGACCGCGATCAACCAGTATTTCCTGCATTACCGGATGCTCAAGGACTGGGGCTACACCGAGCTGGCCGAGCACGAGTACAAGGAATCGATCGAGGAGATGAAGCACGCCGATCATCTGATCGAACGCATTCTTTTCCTCGACGGCCTGCCCAACCTGCAAGTTCTGGGCAAACTGCGCATCGGCGAAAACGCGCTGGAATCGATGCAGGGCGATCTCGACCTGGAGCTGGCCGCCGTGGTCGATCTGCGCGCGGCCATCGCGTATAGCGAAGGTGTTGCCGATTACGTCAGCCGGGACATGTTCAAGAACATCCTGCATGACGAGGAAGAGCACATCGACTGGCTGGAAACCCAGTTCAGCCTGGTCAAGGACATCGGCGCGGAGCGCTACCTGCAAAGCAAGATGCAGAGCTGAGCGGCCACCGCGACGACCATGCCGCTTGATGGCATCGCGAAGCGTGGATCCGTTCCTTGACGCTTTCCGCAGGTCAGGGCTATATCTTCGCCTTTACCCGGAAGAGTACGCATGGCTTCACGACCACCGCCGCGTTTCGTGGTGCGCCGGCATGACGACACCAGCCATCGCCGCAGTCGAATGTGGCTGGGGCTGGCGTGGATCGGCAGCCTGGCCATCACGGCGATACTGGCTGGCGTTCTGAGCCATCACGGGTTTCCGGCCGCGGCCGCCGGGCAGCAACGCGCCGAGCAGGCGCAGCTCGATGCGCTCAAGCAGCAGGTCGCCAATCTGCAGCGCGCCGCCCAGGTCGACGATGTCGCCACCCGCTCGCTGCGCGGCACGCTGGCACAGCGCGAGGAGGAAATCAGCGGGTTGCGGGCGGATCTGGGTTTCTACTCGCGCCTGGTCGGCGGTGATGCCCAGCGACAGGGGCTGCGGCTGCAGGAGGTCAAGCTGCAGCCGATCACCGGGTCACGTGGCTGGAACCTCTCGCTCAGCCTCACCCAGAATGCCAAACGCGGCGATGAAACCACCGGCAATGCCGTTGTCAGCGTGGAGGGCTTGCGCGGTGACAAGGTGTTGCAGCTGGACTGGTCCATGCTGGGCGACGCCGCGCAAAAGGCCGGCCTGCCGTTTCGCTTCATGTACTTCCAGCAGCTGCAGGGCACGATCGTGCTGCCGGCCGATTTTCGCCCGATCCAGCTGCACATCCAGGTTCAGCCGAACGGCGAAGAGGCCATTTCGCGCACGGTTGCCTGGGGCGATGCCTTGAACGGCGGCAGCACCACCACTTCTCAGGGGACTCACCATGCTCAACCGTAAACGCAGCGACCGCAGCAACATCAGCCACGAAACCAGCCTGATCGCCCGTGGCACCGTGATCCGCGGCGATCTGCGCTTCAGCGGCGCGCTGCATCTGGATGGCCGGATTGAAGGCACGGTGCTGGGCGAAGGCGAGGACGCGATGCTCACCCTCAGCGAGCACGGCCAGGTGCAGGGCGAAATTCGCGTGCCGCATGCGGTGATCAACGGTCACGTCACCGGCGACGTGCATGTCAGTGCGCGGCTTGAACTGGCACCGCAGGCGCGCATCGACGGCGACTTGCGCTATCACACGCTTGAAATGACCGCGGGCGCCCAGGTCAACGGACGAATTTCCCGCCAGCCGGAGGATTCTCCGCGCGAGTTGCCGGCGCCCGGCATCCTGGAAGAAACCGTCACGGCCTGAAGCGAAGTATGCTTGCGGCTTGTCCGTCGCGGCCCCATCTGAAGTCCATGGAAACCATCGTCGCCATCCCCGACTACCGAAACAGCGGCGCGCCGCTGCTGTTTACCGCGGCTGCCGCGCACAAGGTGCATGAGCTG
>JBDTZX010000037.1:0-10376 GCA_040004895.1 Rhodanobacter sp.
GTCATGGGGATTGCTCCGGTGGGGCGTGGGATAAAGGTTCGGAAGAAAACTCGTTGAATGGAAGGGTGGGGACAATTTCGTCAATTGCCAGCGGCGCCGGAGCTTGCGAATGGCGCATCACGCGCACGGCAACCACTGCAGCGGCAGACAGCAGCAGCGCGGCCAGCAGGAACGCTGCGCCGGGCAGATGCTGTACGGGTGCATGATCGCTTATGAACAGCGCAAAGATATTCGCGAACAACGCCGGTCCGAAGATGCCGGCGAGACTGGCCAGGCTGGTCAGCGCGCCCTGCAGGCGGCCCTGCTCATGCGGATCGACCTGATGCGACATCATCGCCTGTGCCGGCGGTCCGGCCAGTCCACCGAGACTGAGGAACGGAATACCTAGCAGAAACAGCCACGACAGGGAGGCGAAGCCGAAGAACACGTAGCCGACGATGCACAGCACGAGTCCGGCCAGGATCATCCGCCGCTCACCCAGCTTCGGCATCAGTCGGCGCACCAGCACCGCCTGCACCAACCCGCTGCACAGGCCGACCAGTCCCAGGGTGTAGCCGACTGCCTGGGGACCCCAGCCGTAGCGGTAATCGGTGTACAGCACGTACGTCGAGTTCAGCGAGAACTGCGCCAGGTTGATCAGGAAGAACACCGCTGCGAGTCCGAACACCTGCGGGTAGCGACGCAGCAGCACCACCGCTCCGAACGGGTTGGCATGGCGCCAGTCGAAACGCGCGCTGCGGCGTTCCTTCGGCAGCGATTCGGGCAGCACGAAGAAGCCGTAACAGAAGTTCAGCAGCGACAGTCCTGCCGCCACCCAGAACGGCAGGCGGATATGCAGATGACCGAGGAAGCCGCCCAGCGCCGGGCCGATGATGAAGCCGATGCCGAACGCGGCGCCGAGCGTGCCGAACGCTGCCGCACGTTTTTCCTTCGGCGTGATGTCGGCAATGTATGCGTTGGCGGTGGAAAAGCTCGCGGCACATACGCCCGAAATCGCGCGGCCGACGAACAGCAGCCACAGCGACGGTGCCAGCGCCATCAGCACGAAGTCGATGCCGAGGCCGCAGCTTGAAATCAGGATCACCGTGCGCCGGCCGAAGCGATCCGACAACGTGCCCTGTACCGGCGAGAACACGAACTGCATCAGCATGAACAGGGCGCCGAACGCACCCGACCACACGGCGGCCTTGCTGATGCTTCCGCCGATCAGCTGCACGATCAGGTGTGGCAGTACCGGAATGATGATGCCGAACGCCAGCATGTCCAGCATCACCGTGACGAAAATGAAGGTGATGGCGGCGCGGTGGCGCGGAGCGGCAGCAGCGGGTGACTGGTCCATGAGGCGACGCGGTGCGATGGGAGCTGCACGATAGCCGAATGGCGCCGATGCTACATGTGCGGATGGTGCTGGCTGCCCCGGTCGATCCACGCGGCGACCGCCGCGGGTTGCTCGAGATGAAGATGGTGACCCCCGTTCAGATGGGTCACCGCGATGGCGGGCACGCAGGAGGCGCGCGCCTGCATCTGTGCAGCGGGCAGATATGACGCGGCCGGCTGCGCCAGCAGCAGTGAAGTCGATGCATCGATGCCGCGCAGCAGCGCATGGATCTGCGGTTCGGCCAGGCGCACGGCGCTGGGCCGGGTCAACCGCGGGTCGCTGCGCCAGCACCAGCTGCCATCGGCTTCGAACAGGCCGCGTTCGACGATCGGCCGGGCCAGCTCGACCGGCAGTCCGCTGACCATGCTGCGTGCGCTGATCGCCTGCTCGACGCTGACAAACCGCCGCAGCGGCCTGGCGGCTGCGACATGTTCGGGAAACGCATCGCGGAAACGCTGCAGGGTGTGCGAGCCATCGTCGCCGAGCGGGCCGAGTCCCTCGATCAGCAGCAGGCGTGCAATCCGTGCGGGCGCCGCGACGGCGACCAGCGAGGCGATGCCGGCACCGAGCGAATGACCGAGCAGGCTGCAACGATCGAGTTGCAGGACGTCGAGCGCGGACAGCACCGCCTGCACGTAGTCGACATAGTGATAGCTGGCGGAGACGGGCAGATGGTCCGAGCGGCCGTGACCGGGCAGGTCCAGTACGATGACCCGGAACTGCTTCGCCAGCAGCGGAGCCAGCAGGGCGAAACTGCCGGCATTGTCGAGCCAGCCATGCAGTGCGAGCAGCGGCGGCGCGCTGTCGTCGCCCCAGACCTGCGCGCCGAGCGCAACGTGCGGCAATTCGATCCGTTGTTCCCTCGGCACGCTCATGGAGCTGCGGCGGCGCCGGCGGACTCCGGCCATCCCCGGACATGCCGGAGCACCAGTCCGGCAAGACTTTCGACCTGCTCGACGCTGTCGTTGAGCGCGGGGATGTAGCGCAGCGCCTGGCCTCCCGCCGCGACGAAAAAGTCGCGGTTCTGCATCGCGATCTCTTCCAGTGTCTCCAGGCAATCCACCGCAAAACCCGGACAGGCGACATCGAGTTTTTTCACGCCCGCGACAGCAAGTTCGCGCACGGTGGCGTCGGTGTACGGGTGCAGCCAGCGCTCGCGACCGACGCGCGACTGGAAACTGACGACGAGTTCGTCTGCCTGCAGCTGCAGGCGCTCGCGCAACCGTTGTGTGGTGACCAGGCATTGCGCGGCATACGGATCGCCCAGGCGCACGTAGCGCTCGGGAATGCCGTGGAACGACAGCAGCAACCTGTCGCCGCGACCGTTCGACTGCCACCAGCGTTCGATGCTTTGCGCCAGCGCCTCGATGTGTGCGGGATCGTCGTGATAGTCGTTGATGATGCGCAGTTCGGGCGGCCAGCGCAGTCGCTTGAATGCATCCGCGACCGCGTCGATCACCGAGCCGGTGGAGGCGGCCGAATACTGCGGATACAGCGGCAGCACCAGCAATCGGCGCACGCCTTCGCGCTGCAGCTGGGCGATCGTCTGCGCCACCGCGGGTTCGCCATAGCGCATGGCCAGCGCCACGCGCAGCGTGCCGGGCCGCTGCCGGTCGAGCTCGGCCTGCAGACCGGCGGCCAGCGCCTCGCTGCCCACGCGCAGCGGCGACCCTTGCGCCGTCCAGATCTTCGCGTAGGCATGCGCCGAGCGCGCCGGCCGGATGCGCAGGATGATGCCGTGCAGGATCAGCCACCACAGCCAGCGCGGATAGTCGATCACCCGCACATCGCCCAGAAATTCGGCCAGATACGGACGGACCGCGCGCGCGGTGGGTGCCGTCGGGGTGCCGAGGTTCACCAGCAGCACGGCTGTCTGAACGGAGTGAACGGGCGTCTCCCCGGAATGGCTGGCAACGCCGGTATAGTGATTGCTGTTTGGCATCATGGCAGTCAGAACTGATCAGCCATGGAGTCTGCCACAAGCCCGGCGTGCCGCGGCACGCCGGTCCATCCCAACTCTCGTGGAGCTGCCCATGTTCAAGACATCGCTGCATCGTCTGCTGCTGACCGGCCTGGCCTTGCTGCTGCCTGCAATGGCCGTGCACGCGGAAGATCCGCCGCTGGTGCGTGCCACCAATGCGGTGCGTGTGCTGAGCGAGATCATGCAGGCGCCGGACAAGGCGATCCCGCAGGATCTGCTGCGCGATGCCAGGGCGATCGCGGTGATTCCCGACCTGCTCAAGGTGGGCTTCATCTTCGGGGGCCGGCGTGGCGAGGGACTGATTTCGGTCAAGGGTCCGGACGGCACCTGGTCCAATCCCAGCTTCATCAGCATGACGGGTGGCAGCATCGGCTTTCAGGCGGGCGTGTCGTCGACCGACGTGATCCTGGTGTTCCGCACACAGCGTGGCGTGGATTCGATCGTGCGCGGCAAGTTCACGCTCGGTGCGGACGCGTCCGCTGCCGCCGGTCCGGTCGGCCGCACGACCAGCGCAGCGACCGATGGCAACCTGAAAGCCGAGATCTACTCCTACTCGCGTGCTCGCGGCCTGTTTGCCGGAGTGGCGATCGATGGTGCGGCGCTGCGCATCGACTACGACGCGAACGAGGCAGTGTACGGTTCGGGCATCACGCCGCGGCGCATCTTCGAGGGCGGTGTCAGCAACGTACCGGGCCCGGTGGTCGATTTCCGCGACCGCCTTGAGGAGTACACTTCACGCTGATGGAGTGCCGCTGCGACGCGCGTCGCGACGGCCTGACCAGCATTCCGCCTCGAGGTTGATCATGGGTTTTGACAGTATCTGGCATTGGCTCATCCTGCTGGTCGTCGTGTTGCTGATTTTCGGCACCAAGAAGATTCGTAACCTCGGGCCGGATCTCGGCGCGGCGATCCGCGATTTCAAGAAAAGCGTCAGCGGCGACGACGACGCCAAGCAGAAGGAAGAGGACGCGCGCAAGGCGGCCGAACAGCTGCGCGCCGATCCGCCGCCGGTGAGCAGTTCCGCCACGCAGAGTCAGCGCGACTCCAGCGAAACCAAGTAGGCGCGCGACGGTCGGAGCGCGGCGATGATCGAGATCAGTCTCGGCAAAATGGTGTTGCTCGCCCTGATCGCGTTGATCGTGCTCGGTCCCGAGAAGTTGCCGGGCGCCGCACGCACTGCCGGCGCGCTGCTGCGTCGCGTGCGCAGCGGCTGGGACAACGTGCGTGCCGAGGTCGAGCGCGAGCTCGAGATCGAGGAGATCAAGCGCACCGCGCGCGAGGCGGCCGGCCGCGCCGAAGCACTGCAGAACGAGATCAAGCAGACCGCCCGTCAGGTACGCGAACCGATGGCCGACGCCGTGATGCTGGCGAAGTCGCCGACGCCGGATGCACCTGATTCCGTCGCGACACCGGTCGAAGAGGTGATCGCGGTGCAAGCCGAACTTCCTCTGCACCAGCGATCGACCTCCTCCGCCACGATCACCGGCAGCGACCCGCATGAACACGCCTGAGCCGGTCGACAGCGACGAAGCCGAAGGCCTGCAGCAAGGTCTGTTTTCGCATTTGCTGGAACTGCGCACGCGCCTGCTCAAGGCGGTGGCGGCGATCGTGCTGGTGCTTCTGGCGCTGGTGCCGTTTGCCAACCGCCTGTATGCCGAACTCGCGGCACCGTTGGTGGCACGCTTGCCGCAGGGCGCGCACCTGATCGCCACCGAAGTGACCAGTCCGTTCATCACGCCATTGAAGCTGGCCTTCTATACGGCTCTTTTCATCAGCATGCCGGTGGTGCTGTACCAGCTATGGGCATTCGTCAGTCCCGGCTTGTACAAGCACGAGAAGCGCCTGGCGCGTCCGCTGCTGGTGGCGGCGCTGGGGCTGTTCTATCTCGGTTGCGCGTTCGCGTATTTTCTGGTGCTGCCGGCGGCGTTCCGCTTTTTGACCGCGGTGACGCCGCAAGGCGTGGAGATGATGACCGACATCACCCACTACCTCGATTTCGTGATGCTGATGTTCTTCGCCTTCGGCCTGTGCTTCGAGGTCCCGGTGGCGGTGGTGATCCTTGCCGCGATCGGCGTGGTCGATCTGGAGAAGCTGCGCAGCGGGCGGCGTTATGCGATCGTCGGCGCGTTCGCGATCGCCGCCCTGATCACCCCGCCGGATATCACCTCGATGCTGATGCTGGGAATTCCGATGTGCCTGCTGTACGAACTCGGCGTGCTGGCGGTGCGCTGGCTGGTGAAGCCGGGATCGCTGCGGCGCGACGCCAACTGAGCGCTGGCGTTCAGTACAGGTCGATCGGGTCGACATCGAGCGACCAGCGTACGTGCCGTGCCGATCGCAGTGCCATGAGCACCAATTGCCATGAACGCAGCATGCGGTGCAGCGCGCTGCGATTTTCCGTCTCCAGCAGCAACTGACCGCGATGGAGGCCTGCCCGCAACGGCATCGGTGCGGGCATCGGTCCGGCCACCTGCAGCGATGCCTGTACTGGCAGTGCGGCATGGGCCTCGGCGAGAAACGCGTCCACCTGCTCGCGCGCTGGCGCTTCGGCCCGCAGCAGTACCTGGTGACTGTACGGCGGCAGCTGGCTCTGTCGACGTTCGGCCAGCAATTCGCACGCGGCAACGGCGTAGCCATGCGCGAGCAACCCGCGCAGCAGCGGATGTTCGGGCTGATGCGTTTGCAGCAGTACCCGCCCCGGCTTGCGCGAGCGACCGGCACGACCGGCGACTTGCACCACCAGTTGCGCCAGTCGCTCGCCGGCGCGGAAATCCACACTGTGCAAGCCCTCGTCCACGCCGACGATCGCCACTAGCGTGAGGTTGGGCAGGTCGTGGCCCTTGGCCAGCATCTGCGTACCCACCAGGATCGCCGGCTGGTCGTCATGCAGCGCGGCCAGCAAGTGCTCGAATGAATCCCGCCGACGCGTGGTTTCGCGATCGATCCGTACGACCGGCACCTGCGGAAACTGTGTGCTCAGCGCCTCTGCCAGTCGCTCGGTGCCCTGGCCCTGGGGTTTCAGATCGCCGGCGCCGCAGAGTGGACAGGCCAGCGGCGGGCGCTGCCGGAAATCGCAGTGATGGCAGATCAGCTGGCGTCGCCCCGCGTGCAGGGTCAGCGGCCGGTCGCAGCGCGGGCAGTCGGCGTGCCAGCCGCAGCTGTGACACAGCAAAACGGGCGCGTAGCCGCGGCGATTGCGGAATACCATCGCCTGTTCGCCACGCGCCACGGTTTCGGCAACCGCTGCCAGCAGCGCCGGTGACATGCCGTGTTCCAGCCGCTGCGCGCGCATGTCGATGATCTGCACCTGCGGTGGCCGGATGGCACCGGGGCGGGCACGCAGATGCAGTGTGCGATAGCGGCCGGCATCGGCGTTGGCCAGCGACTCCAGCGATGGCGTACCCGAACCCAGCAGCACCGGGACGCCCAACGCGCGGGCGCGCACCAGCGCCAGGTCGCGTGCGTGATAGCGAAAGCCGTCCTGCTGCTTGTACGCGCTGTCGTGTTCCTCGTCGACGATGATCAATCCGGCTTCCGGCAGCGGTGTGAAGATGGCCGAACGCGTGCCCAGGATCACTCGCGCGTTGCCGGCGCGCGCGCGCAGCCAGGCCCGCGCACGGTCGCCTTCGGAAAGGCTGGAATGCAACACCTCGACAGCGACTCCGAGCCGTTCGCGCAGCCGTCGCACGGTCTGCGGCGCGAGTCCGATCTCCGGCACCAGCAGCAGCGCCTGCCTGCCTTGCGCCAGCACCCGCTCAATCAGCGCCAGGTAGACCTCGGTCTTGCCGCTGCCGGTGACACCATCGAGCAGGAACGGCTGGAACTCCCCGAGACTGGCGCCGATCACGGCCACGGCCTGCTGCTGCTCGTCGCTCAACACCGGAGCAGTCGACGTCGGCGCGGGACGACGAAGCGGCACGCGCTCGCTGCGTTCGAGCAAGCCGGCCTCGGCAAGACGTCGTGCGGCGCTGCGCCAACCGGGCAGGCGGAGTGTCAGCTCGCGCGCATCGAGCGCGCCTTCGGCAAGCAAGGCCAGCAGGTCCCGACTGCCGCCACGGCGGCTGCCGGCATCGTGCGCGCTCCGGCCGGCGCTGCTCAGCGACCAGTATTCGTCACCGATGGCTGGCATCGGCCGGGCTTCGCGCAGCGCCAACGGCAACGCATTCGCATAAGCGTCCCCCGGCGCACCCAGCCAGTAATCGGCGGCCCATGCCAGCGTTTGCATCAGCTCGGCATCGAGCAGTGGAGCATCGTCGAGCAGGCGAATGACCTGCTTCAAACGGGTCGTGCCCACCGCTGCTTCGACGCCGGTTTCGATCACCACGCCGACCTGTTTGCCACGGCCGAAAGGCACCAGAACACGGCAACCCGCGCGCGGACTGCCCAGATCCGGCGGCAGATAGTCGAACAGGGTCAGCAGCGGTACCGGCAGGGCGATGCGGAGGACGGCGGGCATGGTTACCTCGTGGAATCGCCAGTGTAGCGTCCGGCCCGCCGCTGCCGACGATGGCATCCGGACCGGTTGGGCCAGTTGCACGTACTTGCTGCCCGACAATCGAGAAGTCAGGGGTAAGTGGCTCACCGCGGAAGCTTTTTGCGCTTATCCACAAGAGCTGTGGATAAGTCTGTGGATGTTACGGGGAAGGAGCATCACCAAGCGCGCCGCGGCGCCCTTCACCCCTACTTGACGAAGTTTTCTACACGTAAAAATAGCTTTTATTTTCAATGATTTGAAAATAGCTGTCAGCATGCGTTCACACAATTGACAAATGACCGTCAGCTGTCTTGACAGGCACATGACGCTGTGCAAAACCGTTTTGGCGAACGGGTCGAACGGCGCCCATTCCAGCCCGCCACGACTATCCGCGTCAGGCCATGAAGATCACTGCGCCATGCCCAGCAATCCGGCGATGATCAGGGCAATCAGCAGCAGCCAGCTGTAACACCAACCGACCATCAGGTACTTCACGATCGTCATCGGCCAGCCCTGCCGGTAGACCCGTTTCTGCATGATCAGCAGATAGATCGGGGCCCAAAGCCAGAGTCCCCATTGCAGCCATCCCAACGCCGTGCCGAGCCATGCTGCGTGGGGTTCCAGCCTGACAGCAAGCAGATAGATCAGCACGCTCAGCAGCAGGTTCAGAAACAGGAAGGCATGGCTGTGCAGTGCGACGATCAGGTGCTCCATATACAGCCGACGCTTGAAAATGTAGAACACCTTCAGCAGCAGGGCGAAGATCGGAATCAGCACGAACATCGTCTGCGGCAGCACACCAAACATGCCGGCCAGCATCCTTTGCACCGCCTCCTGGCGGGTATTTGCTGCTCCCCGCATGGCCAGGACATTGGTCTTGAAGTGCGCAACGCCGCGCGTCAGGGATGCATTGGCGAAAGCGGGAAGCCAGCCGATCTCGACCGGGCTCGATCGGTTCATCCAGTCGCTGGTCTCCGGCACCGGCTCATGGACGGGATCATCGGCAGGGTCGGACGCTGGCGGGGCGCCAAGCTGGGTCAGCCGGCGCGATGCCTGTCGCTGCAAATCGTGTCTGGCGGCCTCCATGGCGGTCTTTGCCAGCGCAGGTACGCCGGGTGAATTCCGTGCCTTGTCCAGTTCGGTCACTTCGCGTTGCAGTACCTGTTGCACTTCGGCTGGCGTGGTTGCCTTGTTGAAGCTGCCGCTGTTTGCAGTTCTCACGTCGCCGAGATGGAAATCCGCACCATCGAATGCGAGCTGGCTGACGAAAAACGCCAACAGGCACAGGGTGAACATCAACCGGAACGGAGCCAGGTAGCGCATGCGGCGACCGGCGAAATATTCCAGGGTGAGAAAGCCCGGGCGGGTGAACAGCGGTGGCAACGTGTGCACCACGCGACCGTCCACGTTCAGCACGAGATCCAGCCCATCCTCGAGCATCCCGTGTACCGGTTTGAGGACACTGTGGATCGACTGGCCGCAGTCGTGGCAGAACTCGCCCTGGATTGCCGCGCCGCAATTGGCGCAATGCAATTCCTCGTAGCTGGTCAGCTGCTTCATCGGGGTTCCCTTCGGTGCAGCGGATGATCTTCGCACAGGAAGTTTGCGAAGCGGTCGTGACGAATGGCTCAGGTAGAATGGCCGCCCCTGGAGTCTGCTGTGCCGATGAGTTTCTTCCGCCACGATCGCGTCCGCCTCATGCGCGAGACGCGTGCCACCGTTCGCCTTGCGTTGCCGCTGATTTTCGCGCAGCTGGCGGCGATCGGCAGCAACGTGATCGACACCGTGCTGGCCGGTCACGTCGACGCGCACGTGCTTGGCGCGGTGGCGGTGGGTGCCAACATCTGGTCGCTGGTGATCGTCAGCGGCATCGGCATGATGATGGCACTGCCCCCGTCGATCGCGCAGCTCGATGGCGCGGGACGGCGGCACGAGGTGGGCGCGGTGTTCCGTCAGGCGTTGTGGCTTGCGATCGGCATGGGCGTGTTGTTGTGGTTTGCGATACGCCATGCGGAGCCGTTGATCGAACTGGTCGGTGTGACGCCGAGCCTGCGCGGCGATGTGCAGCGTTTCCTGCTGGCGATCAGCTGGGGCGCGCCGGCATTGACGTGTTATTTCGCGCTGCGCGGCTTGTCCGAAGGCCTGTCGCTGACGCGGCCTTCGATGTATTTCAGTCTCGGTGGATTGGTGCTGCTGGTGCCTTTGGGTTACGTGCTGATGTTCGGCAAGTTGGGTATTCCGCCGCAGGGCGCGCACGGCTGCGGTGTCGCCACGTCGATTGCGCTGTGGCTGGAGATGCTGGCGTTTGGTATCTACGTAGCGTGTCGTCGCAACTATTGCGGACTGGGTCTGTTCGATCGTTTCGAATGGCCGAACTTGCGGCGGATCGGCGCGCTGGCGCACATCGGCCTGCCGATGGCGATCACCCTGCTGGCCGAGGCGGGGTTGTTCGTGGCGACTGCGCTGATCATCGCCACGCTGGGCGAGGATGTGATTGCCAGCCATCAGATCGCGATCAACATCGCATCGTTCTTCTTCATGAT
>JBDTZX010000093.1:0-3082 GCA_040004895.1 Rhodanobacter sp.
GCGGCAAGGTGTTCGTGATCTGCAAGAGCAATCCCCGTTTCAAGGCTCGTCAGCGTTGAGTCGATCCGGACCACCCGCTTCGAGTTGATGAAAAGGCCGCGCAAGCGGCCTTTTTGTTGGCTGGAATCGTTGCCCTTCGGAAAGGGTCACGTGTCGTAGCGAACGCCGGTGATTTCGTAGTGCTTGACGCCATTCGGCGCAGTGAATTCGAAACTGTCGCCTTCGCTCTTGCCGATCAGCGCGCGCGCGATCGGCGAAGATACCGCGATCATGTGCAGTTTGATGTCGGCCTCCAGATCGCCGACGATCTGATATGTCACCGCGGTACCGGTGTCTTCGTCCTGCAGATCGACGATGGCACCAAATACCACGCGACTGCCGGGATTGAGCCGCGTGACATCGATCACCTCGGCGTTGGACAGCAACCCTTCCAGCTGGCCGATGCGGCCCTCGGCAAAGCTTTGCTGTTCGCGTGCGGCGTGATACTCGGCATTTTCCTTGAGGTCGCCATGTGCACGCGCTTCGGCAATCGCCGCGATGATGCGCGGCCGATCGACAAACTTCAGTTTCTCAAGCTCGGCACGCAGACGCTCCGAACCTGTCTTGGTGATGGGTGGACGACTCATGCGCTCAGCTCCTTGTGCAATTCCTGCAGGCTGTGTACTTCGCCATCGCTGTGGAAATCCAGCGAATGCACAAGCGCGCGCGCGCCCGCCACAGTCGTCGAATAGGTAACGCGATGCTGCAATGCTTCGCGCCGGATCGAGAACGAATCCGCAATCGCCTGTTTGCCCTCGGTCGTGTTGACGATATACACGATCTCGCCATTCTTGATCAGGTCGACGATGTGCGGCCGACCTTCGAGCACCTTGTTGATGCGTTCACAGACCACGCCATGTCCAGCCAGATAGCTGGCAGTACCCGCAGTCGCAACCAGGTTGAAGCCGCGCGCAATGACTTCCCGCGCTACCGGCAGCAGTCGTTCCTTGTCGCCGTCGCGTACGGACAGGAACACCTTGCCCACGGAGGGTGCCTTGATGGCCGCGGCCTCGTGACCGCGGGCGAACGCGGCACCGAAGCTGCGACCGATACCCATGACCTCTCCGGTTGAACGCATCTCCGGGCCGAGGATCGGATCGACATTCTGGAACTTCAGGAATGGAAAGATCGCCTCCTTCACGGAGTAGTACGCGGGGATCACTTCGCGCGTCGCACCCAGGCTCGCCAGCGAACGGCCAGCCATCACGCGTGCGGCGATCTTGGCCAGTGGAACGCCGGTGGCCTTGGAAACGAACGGTACCGTGCGCGATGCGCGTGGATTCACCTCCAGAATGAACACGGTATCGCCCTGGATCGCAAACTGCGTGTTCATCAGGCCGATCACTTTCAATTCGCGCGCCATCATCGTGACCTGGCGACGCATCTCGTCCTGCACTTCCGACGAGAGCGAATACGGTGGCAACGAGCAGGAGGAATCGCCCGAATGCACGCCGGCCTCCTCGATGTGCTCCATGATTCCGCCGATCAGCACCTGGCCTCCGGCATCGGCAATCACGTCCACGTCCACTTCGACCGCGTGATCGAGAAACCGATCCAGCAGCACTGGCGAATCGTTCGACACCTTCACCGCATCACGGATGTAGCGCGAGAGGTCGTCGTCGTCATGCACCACCTCCATCGCGCGGCCGCCGAGCACGTAGCTTGGTCGGACCACCAGCGGATAGCCGATTTCCCGCGCCAGCGTCAGCGCCTCGTCGGCGTTGCGCGCGGTGCGGTTCGGTGGCTGCTTCAGACCGATCTTCTCGATCATCTGCTGGAAGCGTTCGCGGTCTTCGGCCAGATCAATGCTGTCCGGGCTGGTGCCGATGATCGGCACGCCAGCCGCCTCCAACGCACGTGCCAGCTTGAGCGGAGTCTGGCCACCGTACTGAACGATTACGCCTTTCGGCTTTTCGACATGCACGATTTCCAGCACGTCTTCGAGCGTCAGTGGCTCGAAGTACAGGCGATCGGACGTGTCGTAATCGGTCGAGACGGTTTCCGGATTGCAGTTGACCATGATGGTCTCGTAGCCATCCTCGCGCAGCGCAAGGGATGCGTGCACACAACAGTAGTCGAACTCGATTCCCTGCCCGATGCGGTTCGGGCCACCGCCCAGCACGATGATCTTCTCGCGATCGGTCGGCGCGGCCTCGCATTCTTCCTCGTACGTCGAATACATGTAGGCAGTGCTGGTGGCGAATTCCGCCGCGCAGGAGTCGACCCGCTTGTATACCGGGCGCACGCCGAGCGCGTGGCGCAGATGACGCACCGCTGCTTCGTCGGTGTCGAGCAGTTCGGCCACGCGCGCATCGGCAAAGCCGAGCCGCTTGAGCTCGCGCATGCGCGGCTGGTCCAGTGCCGCAAAGCCTTGTTTGACGATCTCCGCCTCGGTCAGCACGATATCCTCGAACGCGGCAAGGAACCACGGGTCGACCCGGCTCAGGCCGTGCACTTCCTCCAGCGACATGCCGGCGCGGAATGCATCGGCCAGGTGAAAAACCCGATCGGGACGTGGCTCGCGCAGTTCACGCTTGAGCACCGTCAGACCATCCGCGGTGGTGATGTCGAGCCCGGTCGGATTCAGGCCGGTCTTGCCGATTTCCAGCCCGCGCAATGCCTTCTGCAATGACTCGTGGAAGCTGCGACCGATCGCCATCACTTCGCCGACGGATTTCATCTGGGTGGTCAGGCGCGCGTCGGCGGTGGGGAATTTCTCGAAGGCGAAGCGTGGAATCTTGGTGACCACGTAGTCGATGGACGGCTCGAACGACGCCGGGGTGAGTCCCCCGGTGATGTCGTTCTTCAGTTCATCCAGGGTGTAGCCGACCGCCAGCTTCGCCGCGATCTTGGCGATCGGGAAACCGGTCGCCTTCGAAGCCAGCGCGGACGAACGCGACACCCGCGGGTTCATCTCGATCACCACCACGCGGCCGTTCTCGGCGTTGATGCCGAACTGGACATTGGAACCGCCGGTGTCGACACCGATTTTCCGCAGCACGGCGATCGATGCGTCGCGCAGGCGCTGGTATTCCTTGTCGGT
>JBDTZX010000556.1:0-3082 GCA_040004895.1 Rhodanobacter sp.
GTCTACACCACGAGCTACTCATGATCCTGGAAATCGCCGCCAACTCGGTCGCCTCCGCGCTCGCCGCCCAGCAGGGCGGTGCCGGCCGGGTCGAACTCTGCATCGCGCTGGAGCTCGGCGGTCTCACGCCCTCGTCGGCGCAGATGGAGATGGCGCGCGAACAGCTCACGATCCCGCTGTACGTGCTGGTGCGCCCGCGCGCCGGCGACTTTCTCTACAGCGATCTCGAATGCGAAACCATGCTGCGCGACATCGAAGCCTGCGCTGCGGCCGGCTGCGACGGGGTGGTGCTCGGCGTGCTCGACGCCGATGGCGACGTGGACATGCCGCGCTGCCGCTCGCTGATATCCGCCGCCGGCAACATGGGTGTCACCTTCCATCGGGCGTTCGATCTCGCGCGCGATCCGCTGTCGTCACTGGGCGACCTGATCGAACTGGGCTGCGAGCGCGTATTGACGTCGGGCGGGCAGGCAAACGCCATGGATGGAGCGGAACTGATTCGTGACCTGGTCCAGTTGTCCGCGGGCCGCATCGTCGTGATGCCCGGCGCAGGAGTGGATGCAGGCAACATCGCCAGGCTGCGTGCGATCACCGGCGCGAACGAATTTCATGCATCGGCAAAACGACAGTACGCATCGAACATGCGGTGGCAGCCACCGCGGTTGACCGATATGCAAGGAGGGGAGTTGCGGAGCGATGTCGAATGCATACGAGGTATCGGCGCGGCCCTGAATGGCGCGGGGCGCTGACTATTCGGATGTGCCATGCGAGCGAGTGATTGCGGCATGGGATGGCTGGTTCAGGCCGCAACAAGGCAGCCATGCCCTTGATCCATCGGGACCGAATCTCGCAAGGAAATTCGCTCGTCCGGAACAGGCTCCAGGGACTAGACTGCAATTTGCGATCTACCCAACGGCAGGCAGCACATGCAGCCACACTCGGACTTCGCGCCCGTTACCAACCCGGTTGAGGTACGCGTTCTCGGCGAGCGAGATGTGCCTGCGCTCCGTCAGATGCTGGCGATGTTCGGGCGTTCTTTCGGGGATTTGCCTACCTACACTGCCAGTCAACCAGACGACCCGTATCTCCACAGCTTGCTTGCAAGTGGCACATTCGTCGCAATTGCTGCCCTCGCAGGAACAGCCGTGGTAGGCGGACTGGCAGGGTATGTCCTTCCAAAGTTTGAGCAGGCGCGCTCGGAGTTGTACATCTATGACCTTGCGGTCGATGAAGACTACCGTCGGCGTGGTGTCGCAACGGCATTGATCGAAGAGCTCAAGAAACTGGCAGCAGCGCGAAAGATTTACGTGATCTTCGTCCAGGCTGACTATGCAGACGACCCGGCGATTGCCCTGTACACCAAGCTGGGCGCTCGCGAAGAAGTGCTTCACTTCGACATCGAGCCCGACAACAGTGCCGCCTGACCCTTTCATCGAGCGCACGGCCACCGACAAACCAGTGTCTGCCGCTCAGTTTCAGCGTTGAACCACAGAACCAGTTCCTCGGAGAAGACTCATGAAACGTGTGACAGGCATCGGTGGCATCTTCTTCAAATCACCCCATCCGGAGGCGCTCAATGCCTGGTATCGCGACCACCTTGGACTGGACGTCTCCGAGTGGGGCGGCGCTGTTTTTGCGTGGGGTGGTCCGGACAGCTCTCCAGGAATGACGCTCTGGACTCCTTTTGCTGAAGACACGAGCAAGATGGAACCAGGGACCGCATCGTTCATGATCAATTTCCGCGTCGCCGACCTGGAAGCCCTTCTCGTCGCACTGCGCAGCGAGGGCTGCAACGTCGTAGGCGAACCGGAAATTTCGGAATACGGAAAATTCGGCTGGGTACTCGACCCGGATGGGAACAAGGTCGAGCTTTGGGAGCCGCCGGCAGGGCAGTGAATGCGCAACTGCGGTTTTGACCGTCGATGCGGCCGCCGCTTGTGGCGACGATGCGCTGTTCGTGATCCGGCCGGACAATGACGTCGCATGTGCCGTTGATATCGATGCGTCGCGGGTGACGGCTTGGCTCCGACGCATCACGGATCGGTTTCCTGATGAAGCGTTGAAGGCTTGCTCGAATCGGTTGAGTCATTGCGCAGTGGCTGTAGCCGCAGATCGCAGTCCGTCAGCCGTCATGGCGTTTCCACACCGTCCATCGGCACCAGCCCGGCCGGTGTGACTGCGACAATGCGTTCGCCCGCTTCCGGTGGCGTCTCGTGCAATCCGGTCAATGCGCCGAACGCCGGCAGCAAACCGCACTGCGTACCAAAGCGAAAGGCAGGCAGGCGATGCCGACGCCAGCCGTCGTGCAGGATGACGCCGGGATGCACGTGGCCGGCGAGCACGTAGCAGCCGGCGATGATGCCGGGGGCGTGGCGCAGCACGATGTCGTCGATGCGCAGGCTGTCGGGGATCACCTCGAAGCCGAGTTCGCGGGCGTCGAAATGGCGGTCGTGGTTGCCGGCGATCAGGATCATGGCGATGGCCGCATGACGCAGTCGCCATGCACTGACCAGACGGATCCACGGCGCATCGAGCGGCGCGTCCCCGTGCACCAGGTCGCCGAGCACGAACAGGCGCTGCGGCTGGTAGTGCGCGATCAGCGCATCGAGCCGGGCGAGGTCGGCCGAGGTCTGCCCGGTGGGCACGGCAAGCCCCGCGCGACGCAGCACCGAGCCCTTGCCGAAATGAACATCGGTGACCAGCAGGGCGTGCTGCCGTGGCCAGTGCATCGCGCGGTCGGCGTGCAGCGTCCAGCTCTCGCCGGCGATGCGCAAGCGCCATTCGTTCATCGGTCGGCGGCCTTTTCCAGCGTGGCGAGCATGCGCTCCACGCGGCTTTTCCAGTCGTCCGCATGCACGCCGCCGCGCAGCCGCTCCACCCACAGCGGAAACGCCAGCGGGGTCAGTCGCGGCGTCTCGACCCACAGCAGCCGGCTGCGCGCGCAGCGGATCAGGCAGTCGCGCAGGCGCGGGTAGTCGAGCTGCTGGTCGAGCACTTCGCGCTCGGCCTGCCACAGCAGCGGGTGCCCGGGATCGTGCTGGCGCAGCACGTCGAACAGCAGTCCGCTGGATACCTGCAACTG
>JBDTZX010000409.1:0-3070 GCA_040004895.1 Rhodanobacter sp.
GGCGTGCCCGTGCTGATCACGTCGCCCGGCATCAGCGTCATGTAACGGCTGATGTAGCTGACCAGTTGTGCCACGCCAAACACCATGTTGCGGGTATTGCTGGTCTGGTGGCGATGGCCGTTGACTTCCAGCCAAAGGCCGAGATTCTGCGGGTCGCCCACCTCGTCGGCGGTGACCAGCCATGGCCCGAGCGGACCGAAGGTATCGCAGCTCTTGCCCTTGACCCACTGGCCGCCGTGTTCCAGTTGGAACGCGCGCTCGGACAGGTCGTTGATCACCATGTAGCCGGCGACATGAACAAGCGCCTGCTCCACCGGCACGTCACGACTGACCTCGCCGATCACCACGCCCAGTTCCACTTCCCAATCGGTCTTGACCGAGCCGCGCGGAATCACCACGTCGTCGAACGCGCCGCCGATCGCGCTGGTCGCCTTCATGAAAAGTACCGGCTGCTCGGGCAGGGGCGCGCCTGTCTCGGCGCAGTGATCGGCGTAGTTCATGCCGACACAGAGCATCTTGCCGACGCCACCCACCGGCGCGCCAAGACGCGGTTTTCCCGCCACGGCCGGCAGGCTGGCGGGCTCGATCGAAGCCAGCTGGCGCAGACCGTCGTGTCCCAGTACCGCATGCGAAATGTCGGCGACGATGGCGGACAAGTCGCGCAGCACGCCGTCGCGGTCGATCAATCCCGGCTTCTCCGCTCCAGGCGGCCCGTAACGTACGAGTTTCATCGGTGATTCCTCATCAGTTCGACCAGCCGCCGTCGATCACATGCACCGTGCCGGTGGTGAAAGCCGATTCGTCGGATGCCAGATAGACGGCCAAAGCCGCGATTTCCTCCGGCAGGCCCAGCCGGCCCATCGGTTGCCGATCAGTGAAACTGCGCCATGCCGCCGCTTCGTCGCCACCCAATGCGCGTACGCGATCGGCAAGCGACGGGGTCTTCACCGTGCCCGGGCAGATCGCGTTGCAACGGACGCCACGCGCCACGAAATCGGCGGCCACCGAACGGGTCAATCCGATCACTGCCGCCTTGGTCGTGCTGTAGGCAAAACGGTTCGGCACACCCTTGATGCTCGAGGCGACCGAAGACATGTTGACGATGCTGCCGCGGCCGCGTTCGAGCATGCCCGGCAACACCGCGCGGCAGAGATGGAACATGCTGTCGACATTGATCGAGAACGAGCGCTTCCAGTCGGCCTCGCCGGTCTCCAGGATCGTGCCGGCATGCACGTAACCGGCGCAATTGAACAGCACATCGAACGCCTCCTGATCGACAAGTGCGGCAACACGGGCGGAGTCGGTCACGTCGAGCAGGCTCGTGCGGATATCCGGCCGCTCGCCGGCCAGCGATGCCAGTGCGGCTGGATCGAGGTCGGTGGCAAGTACATCGGCGCCGGCATTGGCGAAGGCAATCGCAGTGGCCCGACCGATACCGGCGCCGGCGGCCGTCAACAGTGCGCGCTTGCCGACCAGGCGGCGGCTGTGGAGAGGGTCGATGCTGTCGGTGTGGGTCATGCTGATTTTCCGTGATTTGCGGGATGAGAGTGCGGGACGCGATCCAGTCGATAGAACCGCCGAGCATTGCCGCCAAAAATCTGGTCTTCCGACCCAGGTGCCAGCATTCGCACCTGCGCCTGCGCGAGTGCGAGCCAGTGGGCATAGTCGCAGCGCAGCGTGACGACCGGCCAGTCGCTTCCCCAAAGCAATCTCTTAGCGTCGAAACGGTTGAACAGGTGCCCGACATAGTCTTCCATCGCATCGTCCGGCATGTTTGCGCCCAGCTGGGTCAGCAGACCGGAGAATTTGCAATAGATCGGGGTTTGCTCGGCAAGGCGGTCGATCTGTGTCGCCCAGTCACGAAAGTTTCCGCCGCCGATGTCGGGCTTGCCGGCGTGATCGAGTACGGCGCGCAGCGATGGCTGCCGTGCCAACCGTTCGACCAGTGCGGGCAACTGTGCGGGAAGAACCAGCGCATCGAAAGCCAGATCGTGCTGTTGCAATGCGTCGAAAGCCGCGTCGAGCGATCGCTTCGCCAGCCACTGCGGATCGGCGATGTCCTGCGCCATCGGACGCAGCCCGACCAGCAGCCCCTCGCCATCACGAACGAGCGCAGCGATGCGCGCGCTCACGTCGTCGGCCTCGAAATCCACCCACCCTACGACGCCCGCGATGCCGACATTGGCACGCGCCAGTTCGAACAGGAAGCGGGTTTCCGCTTCGGTGGGTGCAGCCTGGACCAGAATGCTGGCGTCGATACCGGCGCGGAGTCGCACATCGCGAACGTCCGCAGGCAGGAAATCCCGTTGCAGCGCGGCCGGTGCGTGTTCGAGCCAGCCGTAGTCGCCACGCCGCAGCTGCCAGCAATGCAGATGTGCATCGATGATCATGCGGGTACCGGCGTGTGTTCGCCAAGCAGCCCTGCTGCGCGAAGTTGCCGCCATGTGTCCGCCGGTATGTGCCGGTGCAGACGCTGCACGGATGCCATCACTTCATCCGCCGAACGCAGGCCACAGACCACGCTCGCCACCGCCGGATGCGCCAGCGGGAACTGCAGCGCCGCCGCGCCCACATCGGCCCCACTCGCAGCACAGACATCGTAGAACTGCTGCGCCCTGGCCTGTACCGATGCGCTGGCGGGAGCGTAGTCGTAGGTCTGTCCGGGTGCATCAGATGCGCCCAGCAGACCGGAGTTGTACGGACCAGCGGCGAGAATCGAAACCTGCTGCTGTTGCGCCAGCGCCATCAGCCGCTCGCTGCCTGCCTGCTCGAACAGAGTGTAGCGGCCGGCAAGCATGATGACGTCGAGCCGGAAGCGCGGCATCACCTGCAGGCAAACCGCCTCCTCATTGACCCCTATGCCGATGGCCTGGCAGACGCCCTGCGTCCGCAGTTCGGCCATCACGGGCAGCGCCTCGTCCAACGCCTGCTGCAGGATCGCCGGATGCCGTTGACCATGAGTCAACTCGCCGATGTCGTGCAGCAGCAGGATGTCGATGCGGTCGGTCCGCAGCCGTTCGAGACTGGCCTCGACCGACCGCAGGATGCCGTCACGGCTGTAGTCGAATCG
>JBDTZX010000432.1:0-3069 GCA_040004895.1 Rhodanobacter sp.
CAGCAGGCGGGTCAGCAGAAACGATTTCATGGCGAATCTCCCGGATCGGAACAGCACGGCGAATCGGAACAGGTACTTGTCAGGAACGCGCGCCGGTGCAAATCAGTATACGTCCGCGCATCGTCTGCCCCACTCGGAATCCGGATCGAACACGCAGAACGAAGAGAAACCGTTGCCTGGCGTCGTGTCGAACCGTGTTCCTGTCGTCGGCCTTGCCGGGTTGCCGCTGAAGCGGCAGGCAAATTTGCGGATGGCTATCAGCGCGCCGGCAGCGTGCACGGGCCTCAATCGGCCGCCGGGTCATCGACGAGCGAAAGATCCGCCTCATCATGGACATAGACCAGCAGCTCGCCGGGCTGGCAATCCAGCGCAGCGCACAATCGCGTCAGTGTGGAAAAGCGCACGCCGCGCACCTTGCCGGTACGAAACAGCGACAGATGGGTTTCGCTGACTCCGACGAGCGCGGCCAGCTGTTTGGCCTTTATCTGTCTTGCCGCGAGCATCTCGTCCAGCACGATCCGTATCGGCATCAGAAGATTCCGTCCAGTTCCGCCTGCACCCCGGCGGCGTGCCGCAGCACGTCGGCGATGACTTTCAGCGACAGGCCGATCGCACCCAGGACCAATGCCGAAACGTCATAGGCGATCCAGTAGCCCGCGTCGTATCCGAGCAATCGGGATATGCCCGGCACCAGGAAGACCCCGGCGAATGCACCGAGCGCCAGCATCAATCCGACCCGATCGAGCATGCGCCGGATCGCGGGCCCGTAGAGCTCGCCCCGGGCGATCGCGGCGAGCGCCTGCCGGGTCCACCAAAGCGCCAGCAGATACGCCACCTCGGGCAGCGCGTTGGTGATCTGGACGGCCAGACGGCCAAACGTTTTCGCACCGGGACCATCGCGCACGAGCTGTTCCAGCGCGGAACCGAAACGTTCGAGCAGCAGCAGCACGACCAGGCCGCCGCACAGCAGAGTCACGAAGCGGCGCACGCGTGCGCTGCGGTGCTGAATCTCCGCGGTCGGGGATTGGATGGTCACTTTCTCTCCATAATTTAAGCTTGACTTAAATATTTGCACTGATAGTTTAACTCTGACAACAATAAATACAAGCCAGCGAGCCCGGCGAATGGGACGCACAAGACACTCTCCACCCGCAACGCCAGGATCACGCCGCCATGTACTGCCTCGAAACCGCCGATCTCTTCCATCGCTATTCGAACCGCGAAGTCGTGCTCAATGGCATCGACCTGCATGTGCCCGAAGGCGGCATCTACGGTTTTCTGGGACCCAACGGCGCGGGCAAGACCACCACCCTGCGTCTGCTGCTGGGCCTGCTGCGGCGTCAGCGGGGCAGTATCTCGATCTTCGGGCACACGTTCGAGCGGCACCGGATGGAGATATTGAAAAGCGTCGGCTCGATGATCGAAAGCCCGTCCTCGTACGACCACCTGAGCGCAACCGAAAATCTCGCGGTGCTCCAGTGCGTCCATCGCTGTCCGAAACAGCGGATCTCCGAGGTACTTGGCCTGGTCGGATTGTCCGCAACGCAGCGCAAGAAGGTCCGCCAGTTCTCGCTCGGCATGAAACAGCGACTCGGCATCGCCATGGCGCTGCTGCATCGTCCGAAACTGCTCATTCTCGACGAACCGACGAACGGACTGGACGCCAACGGCATGGTGGAGATCCGTCAGCTGCTGGTCCGGCTCAGCCGCGAGGACGGCATCACGATCCTGCTGTCCAGCCACCTGCTCGCGGAGATCGAAAGACTGGCTGCGCATGTCGGCATCATCGGCAAGGGGCGCATGATGTTCGAAGGCACGCTGCCGGAACTCCGGCAACGGCAGCCTGCGGCAGTGTCACTGTCCTTGCGTACCGGCGATGACCAGCGCTCGCTCGACATCCTGGCCAGCATCGACGTTCACGCCGAGCCGGATGAGGATGGCATCGTCCTGCCGGCCATGCCCGACGATCGCGTCGCAACCATCAACCGACAACTGGTTGACGCCGGCATCGACGTGTTCGGAATCCATACACGCAGGCGGGACCTGGAATCTATCTATCTGGCCATGCTGGGGAACGCCGCATGATCGCCATCGCGCGGGTCTTCGAAAGCGAGTGGCTGAAATCCCGGCACAGCCTGGCTTCGTGGCTGGTGCTGGGCGGGAGCCTGTTCACGCCGCTGGTCATCGTGATTGCCCGACTCGCGCAGCACGAGCGCCTGCCTCGCATCTATGCGGCGAGCGGTTTCTGGACCAGCCTGTGGCAAAGCTCATGGCAGTCGATGGCGATCTTTTTCCTGCCGTTGTTCGCGATCCTGGCGACCAGCCTTATCACCCAGATCGAGCATCGCAACAACGCGTGGAAACAGGTGCATGCCTTGCCACTCGGGCTGGGCGCGATCTTCTTTTCCAAGCTCGGCGTCATCGTGTTGCTGCTGGTGCTGTTCTTCGCCCTGTTCAATGCGGGTATCTGGCTCTCGGCGATCATCCCCTGCCAGCTGGTCGCTGCGGTGTCCTGTCCGCGAGGCCCGCTGCCGTTCGCGCAGTTTCTGCAGGACGACATGCGCTACTTCGTCGACTGCCTGCCGATCGTCGCGCTGCAATACCTGCTCGGTCTGCGCTTCCGGAATTTCCTGGTGCCGCTGGGCAGCGGATTCCTGCTGTGGATAAGCGCGCTGGCGGCACTGCCGTGGAAATTCGGCTACCTGATTCCATACACCTACGGCATGCTCGACTATCTGCGGAACGATCCGGGCAAGGCCTTCATCCCGACCGTCGACATCCAGCGGTTCGCACTGGGCTACGCGCTGGTGTTCACCGCAGCCGGCTATGCGCTTTTCAGCGGGATGAAGGAGCGGGGCTAACAGAACGGGCGCGCGCGCAGCAGGAGCGGTAGTCCAGTTTGAATCTTGCACAGGTACGTCGCGCGTAACGTACGTCGCGCGTAACGGGCGTCGACCCGCTGAACCCGATTCGCCCATGGTTGCGATGTCGAAGCCGCCGGCGGCGGCGGCACGCTGGCGCCGACCAGCTGGCGTTGCGGCGGTCGACACGCACGGCGCAGTAAAGTCG
>JBDTZX010000050.1:0-3056 GCA_040004895.1 Rhodanobacter sp.
TCGACGTCGCGACGCGAGTAGTACAGCGTGACCAGTTCCAGATGCAGACCGATGTCATCGGGATGCTCGGCCAGCTGATCGAGCAATTCCTCCTGATCGAAATCCTCGCCGTCGGCGGCATCGTGGCTACCCGCCGTGGCCGCGCCAAAACGATCGGCCAGCGACGAGGCCGACCCGGAGCTCGCCACAGGCTTGCGGCGACGGCCCAGCACGGCGAGCAGGATCAGCAACACGACCGCACCGGCACCCACGGCCCAAGCCCAGGTCTGCATGTACCAGGGGTCTTCGACAACGGGAACGGCAACCGCAACGGGTTTGCTCTGCGGCGGCTTGCTGACGGGCTTGACCGGCGCCGGCGCGCTGGCAGCGGCAGCGACGGTCGTACTCACAGCATGCACGCTGGCCGCGATAGCGGGTTTTGACATCGCAGAAGCCATCACCACGGAGGCAGCGGCAGCCGGTGCCGGACTGGCGGTGGTGCTGGCGGTTGCCGTGGTGACCGTCGAAGTGTGTGCTGGAACCGTGACCGTCACGGGTGTGCTGGCCGCTGCGGCAGGCTTCGTCTCGACCGCCGGTGCCGTTGCCGGGCTGCCAGCGAGCTTGCGTGCCGCAGCCAGCTTGTTCTGCAGTTCGGCGATCTCGCCATCCTTCAGCGACAGCAGCCGTTCGTTCTTGCTATTGATGTCGGTGAGGTCTTTCAGGCGAGTCTTCAGGTCAGTGCTCTGCTGCTGCAGGCTGGCCAGACTTTCCTTTGTTCGCAGCAGATCCTGCTGCGCACCTGCGGACGACTTGTCGCTGCTGTCGGCGGCTTTGCCACCTTGGGAACCGGCGCCATTGCCCTGCTTCGCCGGCACCAGCGCAAGCCGGTCAGCGGCGTTGCCGGAATTGCCGGTGGTCGGTGAACTGGACGCCGACGCACGCGTGCCTGCATCGGCCACGACGCCCGGTTTGCCGGGTGCTGCGGCGCGCCAGTCACTGTTCTCGCGACGGACTTCGGCGACTGCTGCAGCCACGTCCATCGCCTGCGCCTCTGCTGCCGTGGGGACGCGCAGGACCACGCCGCTTTTCAACGCATTGATGTTGTCGCGAAAGAACGCATCGGGATTGGCCTGTTTGAGGGCCAGCAGCATCTGATGGATATCGACACCGGACGGAGCCGTGTTGTGCGCGATCGCGGACAAGGTCTGGCCACGCTCGACCGGACCGTACTGGCCATTGCCTGCGGTCGCGGCGTGTCTGACTTCCCGCGCAGGCGCGCTGCTGGCCGGACTCTGTGGCTGCCGCGGTGCGACCGGTGTCGTCCGGCGCGCGACGCGCGCCTGAGCCGCGGTGGCCGCCGTCTCGCCTGACGTGCCGGGTGGGTCGAGCAATATGGTGAATTCGCGGACGCTCTTGCCGGCATTGCCATTCACTTCAAGCAGCAAGTCGAGATAGGGGTCGTCGACCGCCGTGCTGCTGGTGATCCGGATCACCTGCTGGCCATTGCTGCTGGCCACGCTGAAATGCAGCGGGATCGCCGTGCGTCCACCCGTGATGCCGGCGCGGGCAAAATCCGCGCTGGAAGCCAGCTGGATCGTGAGGTTTTTCAGTTCCCCCGGATTGGCGGGATGCAGCGGTATTTCCGCCAGCAGCGGCTGACCCAGCGCCGATTTGACCTGGATCTGGCCCAGATCGAGTGCCACCACCTGACTGCTGCCCAGCGCCAACGCCGCCAGCATCGACAATTTCAACGAACGATTCATCGCGTGCTCCCCCGAACGATTCCTGGTGCCATGCGCGGTGCTTCCGACATGGCGGCCACTACCCCAGACAAGGTGCCACTTTAGTTATATGCACGCCAATCAACAATAGCTGCAGCGAATACTTGCAGCGCATTGCTGCAGTCCGTTCTCACTGTCGCTGCCGGGTCAGTGCTTGCCGGCCGCCGGACTGGCGTGTGCTTTCTGCAGTTGCTTCTGCAGTTCGGCGATCGCCTGGTCCTGCTTCTGCAAGCGCTCGCTGGCCTGCTTGCTGGCCGATTCCTGTTTGGCCACGTCCTGCTGCAGATGCCTGACCTCGGCCTCGTGTCTGGCCACCCGTCGGTGGGTTGCCGCCGCCGAAGCCCGTGCGTGAGGCTTGTTCGGCGCAGTCGGTTTGTCCGACTGCGCCGACGCCGCGATGGCGGTCAGCATGAAGATCAAGCCTGGTGCGACGCGGCAGGACATTACAGATAATCCTCGATCAGCAGCTCGGCGATCTGCACCGCGTTGAGCGCCGCGCCTTTGCGGATGTTGTCCGACACGATCCACAGATCCAGTCCGCGTTCGTGTGAAATATCCTCGCGGATGCGCCCGACGTACACCGCATCGTTGCCGGCCGCCTCGCCCACCGGCGTCGGATAGCCGCCCGGCTTGCGCTCGTCCATCAGCACCACACCTGGCGCCTGCAGCAGCAGTTTACGGGCCTGTTCGGCAGTGATTTTCTCGCTGGTTTCGATGTGCACTGCCTCGGAATGGCCATAGAACACCGGCACACGCACGGCGGTCGGGTTCACCTGGATCGATTCGTCTTCCAGGATCTTGCGGGTTTCCCACACCAGTTTCATTTCTTCCTTGGTATACCCATTCGGCTGGAAGTCGTCGATCTGCGGAATCACATTGAACGCGATCTGCGCCGGAAATTTCTTGCCCGGCTCCACGCTTTGGAAATTCAACAGCGCCGCCGTCTGCTTGCCCAGCTCTTCCATGCCCAGCCGCCCCGCGCCGGAGACGGACTGATAGGTGGCCACGTTGATGCGCTCGATCTGCACCGCGCGATGGATCGGCGCCAGCGCCACCAGCATCTGCATGGTCGAACAGTTCGGATTCGCAATGATTCCGCGACGTGTGTAGTCGGCAATCGCATGCGGATTGACTTCGCTGACCACCAGCGGAATGTCGTCCTGGTAGCGGAACTCCGCGGTGTTGTCGATCACCACCGCACCAGCGGCCGCGGCGCGCGGCGCATGTTCCCGACTGACCGAGCCGCCAGCGGAGAAGAACGCGATATCGACGCCGGCGAAGTCATACGTGTCCAGC
>JBDTZX010000497.1:0-3056 GCA_040004895.1 Rhodanobacter sp.
CCATGACCGACATCCTCAATCGCATTCTTGCCCGCAAGGCGGAAGAGATTGCCGAGCGCCGGACGAAGATGCCCCTGGTCGAACTGACCGCGCGCATCGCAGAGCTGCCGCAGACGCGTGGGTTTGCCGCCGCGATCGAGGCGAAGATCGCCGCGGGTCTCCCGGCAGTGATCGCCGAAGTGAAAAAGGCCAGCCCGAGCAAGGGTGTGATCCGGCCGAACTTCGATCCGGCCGCGATTGCCCGCAGCTACGAGACCGCGGGCGCCGCCTGCTTGTCGGTGCTGACCGACAGCGATTTTTTCCAGGGCAGCGAAGCATTCCTGCAGCAGGCACGCGCGGCGTGCTCGCTGCCGCTGCTGCGCAAGGACTTCATCATCGATCCGTACCAGGTGCACGAGGCGCGCGCGATTGGTGCCGACTGCGTGCTGCTGATCGTCTCCGCGATGGACGACGACGTGCTGATGCAGTTGTCACTGCTGGCCGCCGAACTCGATCTCGATGTGCTGTGCGAGGTGCACGACGAGGAAGAGATGGAACGGGCGATGGCTTTGCCGGTGCCGCTGATCGGCGTCAACAACCGCAATCTGCGCAATTTCGAGACCTCGCTGGAAACTTCGCTGGCGCTGCAGGCGATGATCGAATACGACCGCGTGCTGGTAGCGGAGTCGGGCATCCATACGCCCGAAGACGTCGCGCGCTTGCGTGAGGGCGGCATCCAGGCGTTCCTGGTCGGCGAGGCGTTCATGCGCGCGGAAGATCCAGGCAGCGAACTGCGCCGATTGTTCGGCACGGCGTGACGATCCTGCCGAGCGAGCCGCTGGCAACGCCCGCGTCCGGCGAAAGCGGTGTCATGCCACCGGTGGTGCTATTCGATTTCGATGGTGTGCTGATCCACGGCGATGCGTTCTACTTGTTCATGCGCGATCGGTATATGCGTTCGCCATGGCGGATGCTGCTGGCGTTGCTGTGCGTGCCGGTCTGCCTGCTGCAGTTGCCTTTTTCGCGCCACCTGCCACTGCGCACGTTGACCCATGTCGGGCTGCTTGGGTTTGGGCAGACGCATTATCAGGCGGTTGCCGAAGCGTTCGCCGCCAGTCTCGCGCGGCGTTCGCGAGTGTTCTGCCGAGACGGTTTGCAGGCATTGCGCAGGCACCAGGCCGTGGGCGATCGGGTGCTGGTGGTCACCGGCTGCGAGCACGCACTGGTCAGCGGCATCCTGCGAGAACTGGGGTTGACCGACCTGGAGGTGCTGGCTTCGCAGTTGCGTCCGGGCTGGTTCGGCATGCGACTCCAGCGGCATAACATCGGTCGGAGCAAGGTGGAGCTGCTGGCGAAACTTGGCCTCAGTGCATGGCAGACGGCCTATAGCGACTCCATCGTCGACCTGCCGATGCTGCGACCGGCGACCCAGGTGGTGCTGGTCAACGGTACACCGTCCCTGTGCAAGAAGGTCGAGAAGTCACTCGGTCGCGCCGTGACCCGCGCGGAGTGGTCGTAGCCGCCGACCGCTTGCGTGTGGTTTCCCGGACGATTATGTTAGCGCTTACATAACTCCTGGGGCCGGTCGCTCATGTATTTGTCCTCCCTCACCGAGCTGGCACTCGGCAGCCGCCTGAAGGCACTCAGCGATCAGTTCTATGCGGCCGCCGACGAGGTTTATCGGACTACGGGTGCCGGCATCGAATCGCGCTGGTTTCCGGTCATGCGCTTCTTGTGGGAGCAGGGACCTGCAACCATCACCGACGTGGCCGCGGCGATCGGCCAGACGCATTCGGCGGTCAGCCAGCTGGCCGACAAACTGGTACGCACGGGCATGGCCAGGCGTCGCAATGATCCGTCGGATGGGCGACGCAGCCTGCTGGCGCTGACCGACAGGGGCGGTCGTGCACTGGCCGGACTGGGCACGACCTGGGCGGCGATCCGGCAAGGCGTGCAGGATTCGCTGGGAGCGGAAAGTGCGCGGCTGCTCAAGGCCCTGCAGGCCTGCGAGCGCGCGCTGGAAAAGCGGCCGATCGTTCCGAATATTCTGGCGCGGCATGCCTCGCTGGCCGGATCGCAGCTGCGGATCGTGCCGTTCCAGCCGCATCTGCGCGAACATTTTCATGCACTCAACGCGGTGTGGCTGAAGAAACACTTTGTTCTCGAACCGATCGACGAGCAGGTGCTGAGCCATCCCGAAACGTTCGTGCTGAAGCCGGGCGGGGCGATCTTCTTCGCACAGCTGGGCGAGCTGATCGTCGGAACCTGCGCGTTGCTGCATGAAGCGCCGGGACTCTATGAACTGTCGAAAATGGGCGTGGACGAATCGTTCCGCGGGCTTGGCGCCGGCCGGATGCTGCTGGACGCGGCGATTGCCGAATTCCACCGACGTCGCGGCACCACCCTGTTTCTCGAATCGAACAGCCAGCTGAAACCCGCGCTGCACATGTACCAGCGCGCCGGCTTCGTGTTGCAGCCCGGCGTCCGCGCCGGTTCGCACTATGCGCGATCGGACGTCTACATGATCTATCTGCCGAAAGCGTCGCCTACCCTCAAGCGCAGTGCGAAAAACCCCTAGCGGGTTCCGCGGACCACGATGGTCTTGCCACTGACATCGATCATGCGTTGTTCTTCCAGCTGCTTCAGCACCCGACCGACCATCTCGCGCGAACAGCCGACGATGCGGCTCACTTCCTGGCGCGAGATGCGGATCTGCGTACCGTCCGGATGGGTCATCGAATCCGGTTCCTGGCAGAGGTCCAGCAGCGTGCGCGAGATGCGGTTGGTGACGTCCATGAAAGCCATCCGGCTGACCTGACGCGAGGTGCGCAGCAGGCGGTTGGTGAGCTGCGCGCCGATCGAGAACAGAATCTTCGGGCATTCCTCGCGCAGCGGACCTTCCATCAGCTGGAACAGGCGCTCGTAACTGACCTCGGCCATCTCGCACGGCGTGCGCGTACGCACCATCGACTCGCGCTGGGCCTGTTCGACGAACAGACCCATCTCGCCGATGAACTGGCCACGGTTGATGTAAGCGAGGATCAGCTCGCGTCCCTGCTCGTCTTCGGTGCAGACCG
>JBDTZX010000284.1:0-3055 GCA_040004895.1 Rhodanobacter sp.
GCTACAACAACATCACGGTGGACTCGGTCAGCGCCAACGATCCGTTCGGCCTGAATGCGAACGGCCTGCCTACGCTGGGCACGCCGATCTCGCAGGACACGATCCAGGAATACAACATCTCGACCGCCAACTACGACGTGGCCACGCGTCGCGGCGTCGGTGCCACCATCAACGCGGTGACCAAGAGCGGCACCAACGATTTTCACGGGTCGGTCTACTACGCGTTCCAGAACCAGAACCTGATCGGCAACAACGAAAAGGGTGCCGAATACCAGGGCTTCGACCGCCAGTGGACCGGCGGCGCCACCGTCGGCGGTCCGATCATCAAGGACAAGTTGTTCTTCTTCCTCTCGGCGGAGAAGAGCGTGCAGGTCGGTGCGGGCAGCCCGTACGGTCCGGTGGATTCCAGCGCGGGCACGCCGATTGCCGGACTTACCTCGGCGATGGTCCAGCAGATCCGCGATGCGGCCAAGGCGGTCGGCATCACCCAGGATCTGGGTTCGGTCGGCGGCGGCAACTCCAATCTGCAAGACAAGCGCTACCTGGGCAAGATCGACTGGAACATCAGCAACGATCACCGCGCCAGTTTCACCTACAGCCAGACCAAGGAAAGCAAGCCGGTGATCACCGGCAGCACCACCAAACTGGTGCTGTCCAGCGGCTGGTACACCACCGCCGTCAACAGCAAAAGCTATGCGCTGCATTTTTATGACGACTGGTCGGACAAGTTCTCCACCGACACCACCGTGTCGTATGCGAGCTTCGACCAGTTGCGCGGCCCGTACAACGGCATCGCGATGCCGGATATCACCGTCTATCCAGGCACCTTCAGCGGCCCGTCGGTGGAGTTCGGCACTGAATATTCCAGTCAGGCGAACGTCCTCACGACCTCTGCCCTGAGTGCGGCCTGGGCAGCCACCTATTACGCGGGCGATCACACCCTCAAGGGCGGTGTCGATTTCGAGAACGACAAGTTCTACAACCTGTTCCTGCAGAATGCCTACGGCAGCTACACGTTCGAAGACGGCAACGGCAACAATGGCCTGCAGAATTTCCTCAACAAATACTATTACCAGTATTTCTACAACCGTCCGGCGAATGGCCTGAACCAGGGTCAGGTCGCGGCGAACTACGGCATCAAGCAGTGGGGCGTGTTTCTGCAGGATACCTGGCAGGTCAACAACAACCTGTCTGTGCAATACGGCATCCGCATCGATGTGCCGCTGATGGACGACCGGCCGCTGTACAACCCCAAGTTTGCGCTGGCTTCGGGCATCGGGGCCAATGGAAATGCCACCGGTGGCTACGGCCGCAGCAACCAGACCACGATCAATGGCAACCGCGTGCTGCAGCCGCGCCTGTCGTTCAACTACAACTTCAACACCGAGCACATGACCCAGCTGCGCGGCGGCGCGGGCCTGTTCATCTCCAATCCGCCGAACGTGTGGATCGGCAATATCTTCTCGAACTCCGGCGTGACCCAGACGCAGTACAACTGCGGTCCGACCCGGCCAGCGCCGTGCAATGGCACCAACGTGCCGCCGTTCAGCCCGGACGCGAACAACCAGAACGACGGTGCTCTGGGTGCCGGCAAGATGACGGTGAACACGGTGCAACCGGGCTTCCAGATTCCCAGCGCGTGGAAGCTGAGTCTGGGCTTCGACAAGGAGCTGCCGTGGTGGGGTCTGGTCGCGACGGTCGACTACGAGCACATCATCCAGCGTGATGCGATCCTCTATCAGAACCTGAATCTGGGAACGCCGCAGACCGTGCTCGGCACCGCCAACGGCATGTTGCCGGACGGTCGCGAGACGTTCTACAAGAACCCGAATGCGAATCCGAAAGCCACCGGCCAGTCCACCCGCGCCGGGGCCAACCCTGCGTTCGCCGACGTGATCAACCTGACCAACACCGGTCGCGGTACCGCCGACAGCCTGGCGCTGTCGTTGAAGAAGTCGTTCTCCAGCGACTGGTCCGGCATGGTCGGTTTCACCTGGAGCCGTGCCACCGAGGTCAATCCCGGCACGTCCAGCGTGGCGACGTCGAACTACAAGTACGACTACGTGACCAATCCGAACGAGAACGTCGCCAGCCCGTCGAACTACTCGATTCCGCGTCGCGTGATTGCCGGTCTGAACTGGCAGCACAGCTTCTTCGGCAACTACGCCACCAGTGCGAGCGCGTTCTTCGATGGCCACAACGCGGCACCGTACAGCTGGGCGTTCGGCAATGATGCCAACGGCGACACCTACGTCAACGATCTGGTCTTCATTCCGAAGCCGGGCCAGGTGGAGTTCCGCACCTCGGGCAACGCGGCGCGCGACGCGCAGCTGCAGCAACAGTTCTACAGCTACATCCAGGGCAACGACTACCTGAAGGATCACCAGGGCCAGATCGCACAGCGAAACGGTGATCGCGCGGGCTGGATCAACCAGCTCGACCTCAGCTTCAGCCAGGAAATCCCGGGCATCTTCAAGGGCAACAAGGGCATCATCCGGCTCGACGTCTACAACTTCACCAACATGCTCAACAAGAAGTGGGGCATCGAAAAGCGCGTGAACTTCCCGGGCGGCCGTTCGCTGGCCGACTTCTACGGTGTCGATGCGGCCACCGGCAAGTACATCTACGATATTTCCTGCGGCGGCGCGGCCACCTGCACCAGCTACATCGACAAGGGCGGCAACTACAATCCGCAGGCGGTTCCGACCTACATCAACAACAATGATGATCTGGCCCAGCGCTGGTCGTTGCTGCTGACGGTGAAGTACACCTTCTGATTCGGCGGGCCTGAAGTGGAGTCAGCCGGCGTCCGCGAGGGCGCCGGCTTTTTGTTGTCTTGACCGTGCCATGGCCGCCGCGAGAAGCTAGGCGGTCACCGTATCCGCACGGGCAGGGTGCCTGTGGGACAGCGGTCTGGAGTAGCACGTGATGAATGACATGACGGCGGTTGCGGCCGCCAGGGCTGCCACCGTCAGCGCGCGGATTTCGCCGGTCGGTGGACTGGATATCCTTTCCCGCAACGAAGTGGCGAGATTGCGCGGCGCCAGTGGTTCGG
>JBDTZX010000172.1:0-10280 GCA_040004895.1 Rhodanobacter sp.
ACGCGGCACGCAAGGCGAATGCCGCAGGTGTGCAGGTGTCGGTGCTCGGTGTGGGCACGACGCAGGGCGGACGGGTGCCGCTGGACGACGGGGTTTTTCTGCACGACGCGCAGGACCACATGACGCTGGCGCGTCGCGACGATGCGTCACTGGCTCGGCTCGCCGCGGCCGGCGGCGGTGTCTATGTGGCGATGACGGCGGATCATGCCGACGTCGATGCACTGCATGCGCGTTTGCGCACCGGCACGGCGTCGGCGGTGAGTGGACAGCACGGTGACGAATGGCAGGATCAGGGACCATGGTTGCTGTTGCCCCTGCTTCTGATCGCGGCACTGGCATTTCGCCGTGGCTGGTTGCTGATGCTGCCGCTGGTGGTGTTGCCGATGCTGCCTGGCACCGCCAGCGCGGCAAGCTGGAATGACCTGTGGCAGCGCCCGGACCAACAGGCGGCGCAGGCGCTGCGCGCAGGCCAGTCGAAACAGGCGCAACAGCTGGCCCGCGATCCCGCGTGGCGTGGCGCGGCGGCGTATCGCGCAGGCGACTTTGCAGCGGCGGCGCAATCGCTGCAGCAGGCACCCGGCGGCGATGCCGCATACAACCTCGGCAATGCGCTGGCCCGGCAAGGTCAGTATCCACAGGCGATTTCGGCTTACGACAAGGCATTGAAACTTGACCCGGCGAATGCCGATGCCAAGGCCAATCGCCAGGCCGTCGAGGACTGGCTGCGCCAGCGGCAGCAGAAAAAAAACCAGCCGCAGAATCAGCCCAGGCACGAAGGCGGCAAGGGCGGCAAGAATCAATCGTCGGCGGATGGCAAAGGCAGCGGCAATCCATCGGATGCGCAGCAAAAGCCGGACGACCCATCGGCCCAGCCGTCGAAACCATCGGACAAGCCCGGCCAGAGTTCGCAGTCGTCACAGGGTCCGCACGACGCGCAGCAGAGCCGTGATGCAAAGAATCAGCCGGGTGATCAGCCCAAAGCGGACACCCCGCAGCAGCAGGCCGAGCAGCAGGCGCGCTCCGAACAGGCGCAGCAGGCGCTGAAGAAGCAGATGGACATGGCGCTTGCCGGACAAAAGAACAAACAGCAGGACGCACCGCCCACGCACCAACTCGGCATCACGGCGCAGGACGATCCCCGCTCGAAGTTGCCCGCGGATCTGCAGCACGCGTTGCAGCGCGTGCCGGACGATCCGGGTGCATTGCTGCGGCGCAAGTTCCAGCTGGAATATCTGCAGCGCCACGGCGGCGCACCCGAGGAGGACGCCCAACCGTGATCCATCGACGACTCTCCGCCTGCTGCTTGCTGGTGGCGTTGCTGTGGCTGCCGGCGCTGGCTCACGCCAGCGATGTACAGGCCACGCTGGATCGCACCAGCGTGCGGCTGGGTGAAACAGTGACGCTCAACCTTCGTATCGCGAATGCCGGCAGCAACATGGTCATGCCGGACCTGAGCGCACTCAGCCAGGATTTCGACGTACTCGGCAGTTCGCAGAACAACAGCCTGAGCATCGTCAACGGCGGTGCCAGTTCGGAATTGATCTTCGGCGTGGTACTGCGCCCCCGGCATGCCGGTGTGCTGACGATTCCCGCGCTGACCCTCGGCAGCACCCGCAGCGCGCCGCTGCAGTTGCAGGTCGGCGCGGCCGATTCCGTCGCTGCAGCGGCAGCGCACAGCGATGTCCTGGTCGAATCCCAGGTCGAGCCGTCACACGGTTACGTCGGTCAGCAATTCAGCTATGTCGTGCGATTGTTGTATGCGACCGATCTCAGCGGCGGCTCGCTCGATCAGCCGCAGGTCGACGGCGTGGAGATCAGTGCGATCGGCAACGATGTCACCTATACCACCCAGCGCGACGGACGCACGTACAACGTCCGCGAGCGTCGCTATTCGCTGACCCCGCAGCATGCCGGACGCATCGTGATCAGCCCGGCGGCTTTTCAGGGCCAGGCGGTCGATTCGAATGATCCGAACAGTTTCTTCGGCGCCGGCACGCCGGTGTCGGCAAGCGCGTCTCCGCTCACCCTCGACGTAAGGGCGGTACCGCCCGACTGGGGCAGCAGTGCATGGCTGCCGGCACGACAGTTGAGCCTCAGTCTGGACGGCTGGCCGGGCGCAACCGAACCGGTGCGGGTCGGGCAACCGCTGAACCTGACCATGAACCTGCAGACGACCGGTCTGGGCTACGACACGCTGCCGGCGCTCAGTTTGCCGGCCGTGGATGGCGCCACCGTCTATCCGGACAAGCCGGCGATGGGCAATCACGGCGACGGCCCGTGGATCGTCGGTCGCCGTCAGCAATCGTTTGCGGTGGTCCCTGAGCGTGCCGGAACCCTGACCATTCCGGCGACCACCCTGAAATGGTGGAACGTGCAGACCGATCGCATGGCGATGGCACAGATTCCGGCGCGCAGTGTGACCGTGCTGCCGGCGATCGGCGCCGCCAGACAGCCGCCCGGACCCGCCGGTGCGTCAAGCGCGGCGATCGCGCCAATCACGAAATCCATCGCGGCGCCGGCGCCGGCAACGTCGTGGCGCTGGATCGCCATCGGCAGCCTCGGCCTGTGGCTGCTCAGCATGTCGGCGTGGTTGCTGTGGCGCCGGCGCAGGCCGGGGTCAGCACCCGTGGTGTCCCCCAGGGGTGGCGCCACGCGACAGCTGCAACAGGCCTTTCTGAATGCAGCGCGTGATGGCGATCCGGCGGCCCAGACACGCAGCCTGCTCGCATGGGCGCATGCCGAGCGTGCGGCGATACAGAACCTCGGACAGCTCTCGGAAGCACTGGGTGATCAACGACAGCGCGCGGCGATCGACACCCTGCAACGACGTCGCTACGCCGCCGCGACGATTCCGGAGGATCGCTCCCTGCTGATCGACGCATTCAAGCGCGGGTTCGCATGGCACATGACGGAAACGGGTGACGACAATCCGGAGCTGCCGCCGCTGTATCCGTTCAAGCTGCATTGAGTGCGGCCTGCACGATCTCCCGCATGCTTTCGCTGTAGCAGCAAAGATACACGTCGATGACCGGATCGGTGGCGATTTCATCGCGCAGAATCCGAACCGCCACCTCGGCCGCACGTGCTGCGGGGTAGCCGTAGACGCCGCAGCTGATCGCCGGAAAGGCGATCGTGCGCAGCCGGTATTCGCGCAGCAGCCCGAACGCACTTCGATAGCACCGCTCAAGCAGGGCCGCCTCGCCCTGCCGGCCTCCGCGCCAAACCGGGCCAACCGTGTGGATCACATGGCGCGCCGGCAATGCGTAACCGGCGGTGATGCGCGCCTCGCCGGTGGGACAGCGCACATCGGACGACAACTCCGGCAGGGCGCGGCAGGCAGCCAGCAGCAGCGGACCGGCGGCACGATGAATCGCACCATCCACACCGCCGCCGCCGAGCAGGCTCGGGTTTGCCGCGTTGACGATCGCGTCCAGCGATAGTCGGGTGATGTCGTCGTGGATGACAGTGATGGGCATGGCTTACCGGGTGAGTGCACCGTATGCTTCGAGTGAAACGCGGGCAGGTGGAGGTTGCAACCGATCATGGCGAAAACGGAAGACATTTCCTTCGGCTATCTGCTCAGCGATGTGACCTTGCTGTTCCGCAAGCATTTCGACCGGCGCGCCGTGAAATTCGGGTTGACGCGGGCGCAGTGGCGCGCGACCAAGATGCTGTATCACCGCGAAGGTCTGCGCCAGACCGAACTGGCCGAATTTCTGGAAATGGAACCGATCGCTGTCGGACGCGTGATCGACCGCCTGCAGGCAGCCGGTTTTGTCGAACGCCGGCACGACCCGAAGGATCGCCGCGCGTGGCGGCTCTACACCACCGAACAGGCGCGGGTGATCATCGGTGACATGGAATTGATCGCGCGCGATCTGCGCAAGGATGCCACGAGCGGTATCGACCACGACGAGCTGCAGCAGGCGCTGGCGGTGATCAACCGGATCAAGGACAACCTGCTGGCGCTGGAGCAACTGGCGGCCGACGACACCCCGTAGCGAGCCAAAGGTTGGCACGGCAAGGCATCCGGGCGCAGGAAGTTTCGATTCTTGGCTGGCCCCGCAGGCGGCATAATGCAGGCCGCGGCAGGTAAACGAAATGACTGTCGCGACGTTATATACGGTTTGTGCTGCAGGCAGCGAATCCCCGGTCGCGCTGTGTGCCTCGGTCCATCTATGCGCGTGATGTTGCCGCGGGCCTGCGCAACGACACGGCGGGTATCAGACGCATGTCTTTCAAGAAGTTCGTGTTGATCGTGATCGTGCTGGGTGTGGTCGCGCTGGCTGTCTTCTGGTTCGGACATCATCGCGGTGGTGCAGCCGCCAAGCAGCCGAAAGCGCTGACGGTCGTGCCGGTGAAGGTCGCGCTGGCAACGCGTGGCGATGTCGATCTCTCGCTCAAACAGATAGGCAGCGTCGAAGCGTATTCGACCGTTACGGTGAACTCACTGGTGGATGGCCAGATCAAGTCACTGGCGTTCGTGCCGGGCGCGCATGTGCACAAGGGTGATGTGATCGCGCAGATCGATCCCCGTACGCTGCAGGCTCAGCTCGACGTGGCCGCCGGCAATGTGGCGCGTGACCAGGCCAGCCTGGCCAAGGCCAGGGCCGACCTGGCGCGGTATACCCCGCTGCTCAGCAAGGGATATGTCGCGCAGACCGATATCGACACCTACAAGGCCAACCTCGGCGTTGCCGCGGCAGCGCTGCAGTCCGATCGCGCGGCGCAGGAGTTTGCGCGGACCCAGTTGAGTTTCACCCGCATCGTCGCACCGTCCGACGGTGTGCTCGGTGCGCCGCTGTTCTACCCCGGTGCGGCGGTCACGGCCAACACGACCGGTATCGTGGTGCTCAACCAGATCGAGCCGGTGTGGGTGGCGTTCGCCTTGCCGCAGGACAGCCTGCCCGCCGTACGCAAGGCGCAGGCGCGCGGCGCGGTGACCGTGCAGGCGCAACTGGACGGCGGCGGCAAGCCGATCAGCGGCACGCTGGAATTCATCAACAATGCGGTTGACACCACCACCAGCACGATCACCCTCAAGGCGCGTTTCGACAACACCGACGATCAGCTGACGCCCGGTCAGTTCGTCAATGTGACCCTGCCGACCACGCGCATCGCGAATGCGATTTCGGTGCCGGTGGTGGCGCTGCAGAATTCGAGTGCCGGCGCGTTCGTGTTCGTGCTCAAGTCCGACGGCACGATCGAGCAACGCCGTGTCACGCCAGGCACCAGTACCGCCGATCGCCAGGTGATCGACAAGGGGCTGGCGGCGGGCGAGCAGGTGGTCGTCGATGGCCAGATGCTGCTCGTCAACGGCAGTCACGCGCGCGTCAGTGCGAACTGAGGGCAGCGCATGAACCTGCCGGAACTCTGTATCCGCCGCCCGGTGATGACCACGCTGCTGATGGCGGCGTTGCTGGTATTCGGCATCGTTGGTTATCCGCAATTGCCGGTCAACGAACTGCCCAACGTCGACTTTCCCACCATAAGTATTTCGGCAAGTCTGCCTGGCGCCTCGCCGCAGACAATGGCATCCGCCGTGGCCACGCCAATCGAGGCGCAATTGTCGACCATCGCCGGCATCAGCCAGATGAGTTCGACCAGCGCGCTGGGCTCCACCTCGATCACGTTGACCTTCGAGCTGGATCGCAGCATCGATGGCGCTGCGCAGGATGTGCAGGCGGCGATTTCCGCGGCTCAACGCCAGTTGCCGACCCAGATGCCGACGCCACCCACCTTCCGCAAGGTGAACCCGGCCGACGCGCCGATCCTCTACATCGCGGTGACCTCGGCGACGTTGCCGCTGTCGACCGTCGATGAATACGGCGAGACCGAACTGGCCCAGCGCCTGTCGATGGTCGATGGCGTGGCCCAGGTAAGCGTGTACGGCTCGCAGAAATACGCGGTACGCATCAATGTCAATCCGGATCGACTTGCCGCGGCGGGTATCGGTATCGATCAAGTGCAGAGCGCCGTGGCCGCGGCCAACGTCAACCAGTCGACCGGCTCGCTGTACGGTACGCGGCAGCAGTTGCCAGTCAGCAGCGATGGCCAGTTGTTGCGCGCGGCGGCATACAACGACGTGGTGGTGGCCTACCGTAACGGCGCGCCGGTACGACTGAGCACAATCGGCCATGCCGCCGACAGTGTGCAGGACGATCAGAAGGCCAGCTGGTTCAACGGACAGCGCTCGATCCTGCTGGCGATCCAGCGTCAGCCGGGCGCCAACACCGTCAAGACGGTTGACGCCATCAAGGCTTTGCTGCCGGGTTTCTCCGCGACGTTGCCGCCGTCGGTCAAGCTCGATGTGTTGTATGACCGTTCGCAGTCGATCCGTGCGTCGGTGGACGACGTGCAGTACACCTTGTTGCTGGCCGGCGCCCTGGTAGTGCTGGTGATCTATCTTTTCCTCGGCAATCTTTCCGCCACGCTGATTCCCGCGGTCGCCCTGCCGATTTCGGTGATCGGTACCTTCGGCGTGATGTTCGCGCTGGGCTACAGCCTGGACAATCTGTCGTTGCTGGCGCTCACGCTGGCGGTCGGCTTCGTGGTCGACGATGCGATCGTGATGCTGGAGAACATCATCCGGCATATGGAGACAGGAATGACACCGTTCGAGGCATCGGTGCAAGGTGCCGGCGAGATCGGCTTCACGATCATCTCGATGACGCTGTCGCTGGTTGCGGTATTCATCCCGGTGATGTTCATGGGCGGCATCGTCGGACGCCTGTTCCACGAATTTGCTGTGACCATCAGTGTGGCGATCCTGGTCTCCGGCGTGGTTGCGGTGACGCTGACGCCGATGTTGTGCAGCCGCTTCGTCAAGGCACACGACCACGAGAAGAAGAACTGGGTGATCGCACGCTTCGATCGCGGTTTCACCGCCGTGCAGAGTGGCTACACGCGCAGCCTCCAGTGGAGCATGCGGCGACCGCGAGCGGTGATGGGGGTGTTCGTGCTGAGCCTCGCGGTGACCGTGCTGCTGTTCTACGTGACGCCGAAGGATTTCATTCCCGCTGGCGACAGCGGCCAGCTGCGCGTGAACACGCAGGGGCCGGATGGCGCGTCCTTCGATGCAATGGTGGCGAGCCAGCAGAAACTGGCGGAGATCGCCGGCAAGGATCCAAACGTCGCCTCCTACATGTCATCAGTGGGAGCAGGCGGTTCGCGCGCCACCGTCAACAATGGTTCGTTGCTGCTGGTGCTGAAGCCGGCAAGCCAGCGCAAGACGCCGGATGAAATCACCGCCGAACTGCGCAAGAAATTCGCGCAGGTAGCCGGCATCAAGGCCTTCATCCAGAATCCGCCGGCGATCCAGATTGGTGGACGCCAGTCCAATTCGCAGTACCAGTACACGCTGCAGTCGACCGACCTCGACGCCTTGAATGGCTGGGGCAACAAGGTCACCCAGGCATTCCAGCAGCTGCCAGGGTTTCTCGACGTCACCAACGATCTTGATCTCAACAGTCCCTCGATCACGGTCAAGGTGAACCGCGAGAAGCTGGCGCCGCTGGGGCTCACCATGGCGCAGGTGCAATCGGCGATGGGTACCGCGTTCGGCGCCAACCAGATCTCGACGATCTACAGCGCGGCCACCGAATACTGGGTGATCATGCAGGTCGACCGATCGATGCAGAATGATCCTGCCGTGCTGTCGCGGCTCTACGTGACATCCAGCAGCGGGACGCTGGTGCCGCTGGGCACGGTCGCGACGTTCGCCCGCGAGCCGCAGGTGCTCACCGTGAACCACCAGGGTCAGCTGCCGGCGGTGACGGTGTCGTTCAACCTGGCATCGGGCGTGTCACTGAGCGAGGCGGTAGCGAGCATCAATGGTGCGATGACCAAGATCGGGTTGCCTGCGAGCATCACCGGCAGCGTGCAGGGCACGGCGCAGGCGTTTCAGGATTCGATGCAGGGCATGGGCTTGTTGCTGCTGCTGGCGGTCTTCGTGATCTACCTGGTGCTGGGCATTCTGTACGAAAGCTTCATCCATCCATTGACCATTCTTTCCGGTCTGCCAGCCGCCGGCGTCGGCGCACTGCTGACGCTGGTGCTGTTCCATGCGTCGCTGGACCTGTTCGCCTTCGTCGGCATCGTGATGCTGGTCGGCATCGTGAAGAAGAACGCGATCATGCTGATCGACTTCGCGCTGGAGCGGCAGAACGTCGAAAACATGCCGCCGCATGAGGCGATCTTCGAAGCCTGCAGGGTGCGTTTCCGTCCGATCATGATGACCAGCATGGCCGCCTTCGCCGGCACCCTGCCGATCGCGCTGGGTATCGGTGCCGGTGCCGAAACCCGTCGTTCGCTGGGGCTGGCGGTGGTCGGCGGCCTGGTGGTGTCGCAGATCCTCACGCTGTATCTGACGCCGGTGATCTACGTGTACATGGATCGCCTGCAGCGACGTCTGACACGTCATCCCAAAAAGCGGCCCGAGCACAGCGCAGCGGCCAACTAACGCAGCAGGGACGGGTGAAAGACCGTCTCTGCTGCGTCAGTGACAGCTCATTCGCCGGCGTCGCCCTTGAACGCATCCGCGGCCGAGCCGAAATCTCCCTCCGCCTGCGCGGCCATGTACGAAAACGTGGCATACACCGCCACGTTCTGCGCCAGCTGCGCCGGATCGATCTTGTCGAGGGTGTCGTTGGCGGTGTGATGCCAGTCGAAATAGTCGGTGCCGTCCTGGGTGAGCGTCAACGCCGCCATGCCCTTGCCGTGCATCTGCGACAGATCCGACCCGCCGCCACCGGGCTTGCTCGCATCGTAAGCCACGCCGATCGGAGCCAGCATCTTCGCGATCTGTTCGATGGCGGCGCGCGCCTGCGGCTTCACGCTGGCGCTCATGCGCCACACCGGGCCGGCACCGAAATCCGATTCGGTGCCAAGCTGAAACCGGCCGACCTCGGCGGCGTGCCTTGCGGCGTAGGCACGACCACCCCACAGCCCCATCTCCTCGTTGGCGAACGCGATCACGCGGATCGTGCGGTCCGGTCGTTGCGGCAGGTCGTGGATCAGCTTGCCTGCGGCCATCGCGATCGCCACACCGGCGCCGTCATCGATCGCGCCGGTGCCCGGGTCCCATGAATCGAGATGACCGCCAATGGCGATCACCTGCTCAGGATACTTGCCGCCGGTGATTTCGCCGATCACGTTGGCGCCGGTGTATTGGCCTTCGATGCCGCAATCGAGATCCAGCCTGAGCGTGACCGGCTTGCCGTAGGCGAGCACGCGTTCCAGCTGGTCGGCGTCCGGGTTGGACAGGGCCGCTGCAGGAATCGCCTTGTTCGGATTGGTGAAACCGGTGACACCGGTGTGCGCGATGCGATCGTGCGCATCGGTGCCCGCCGAGCGCAACAGGAATCCCGCCGCGCCCTTGGCGGCGGCAATCACCGGCCCACCGGTGCGCACCGCCGAGCCCATGCCGTAATCGTGTCCGTCCTTGTGGCGCTGCATGCGAAAGCCGATGTAGACGATGCGTCCCTTGACCTTGGCCGGATCGGCGGCTTTCAGCGCGTCGAGGCTGTCGAACTTCACCACCTGCGCCACCAGCCCGCCTTTCGGCGTACCCGGCGAATAACCCAGTGCGGTCAGCACCAGCGGTTGCGGAAACGGCGACACGATCGCCGCGTGTTCGCTCCGGCGGACCCACCGCGGGTACGTCACCGCTTCGGAATACACCTTGTCGTAGCCCAGGGCTTTGAACTTGGCGATCGCCCACGCGCGCGCGCGCGCATCGACGGCACTGCCCGCCAGACGCGGACCGATCTCGGTGGTCAGCGACTCGACGATGCGAAAGCCGGTGTCATCATGCATCGCCTTGTCGCGCAATTGTTCGGCCGTCTTGACGGCAGCCGCTGGAATACTGGTATCCGTGGCTGCACGGACGATGCCGGTGACCAGCATCAGGCTGGTGGCGAGGAGGGAGAGAGAGGGAAGGCGCATTGGAGCACTCCGCGGGGAAACACCGATTATGGCGGTTTCACCCGCGCTGGCTCAGGCCGGAAGTCATGCTGCGGGATCGGCGCACGCCGTTCCCGCAACATGTCGCTTCACCGCGCTGTTCCGCTACTGCCGGTTCTTCAGCAGATCGCGAATTTCGGTCAGCAGCACGACATCGGCCGCAGGTGCCGCAGGCGCGGCGTCCAGCTTGCGGGTGAGGCGGTTGAGCGCCTTGATCACCAGGAAGATAGCGAACGCGATGATGATGAACTGGATCAACGTATTGATGAAGGCGCCGTACTGGATGGCCACTTCGGCCACCTTGTGCGCAGGGTTGC
>JBDTZX010000163.1:0-3045 GCA_040004895.1 Rhodanobacter sp.
GTCATTGAGCTGGGTGTGATTGAGATTCTTGATATCGACGGCCATGATTGACTCCCGGAATGAGTATCGGCAATGGGAAGGTCGGGCGAATGAGGGGATACAGCCCGACTCGATGAGGGTTGGTGCAGCAATGATTCTCGCTGATTGGCGGAATGCTTGTAAAGCGCTGCTTCCAAATGGATTTTGATTTTCTCATTGCTGCAAGTTAATCATCGCAGGGTGATTCGAATTAACCGCCGCAAGGGTTTCGCTTTGCACAAGGAATATCGAATGACTGGTTTTTCCGGCCATTCGATATTCCGGCGATGGCTTTCAGCCAAGCAGGGCGAACAGTTCGGGTTCGCTGAGGGCACGACTTTCAATGTCCTGCCGACCGCGATATTCCAGCGTGCCGGCCGCAATGCCGCGCTCGCTGACCACGACGCGATGCGGTATGCCGATCAACTCCATGTCGGCGAACATGCCGCCCGGGCGCAAGCCGCGGTCATCCAGTGCCGTCTCGATGCCGCGCTGGCCCAGCGACTGGTAGAGCTTCTCGGCGGCTTCGCTCACCGCCGGATCCTTCTTCGGGTTGATCACGCAGACGACCACCTTCCAGGGCGCCATCGCCTCGGGCCAGACGATGCCGACATCGTCGTGCCGTTGTTCGATGGCGGCAGCGACGATCCGGCTGACCCCGATGCCGTAGCAGCCCATGGTCATCAGCTGCGGCTTGCCCTGATCGTCGATCACCGTCGCGCCGAGTGCCTCGGCATATTTCTGGCCGAGCTGGAACACATGACCCACCTCGATGCCGCGTGCGATGTGCAGAACGCCCTTGCCATCCGGCGACAGGTCGCCTTCGACCACATTGCGCAGATCGGCGATGCGGCTGATGCGGGCATCGCGCTCCCAGTTCGCGCCGACATGGTGGGTGTGGTCGGCATTGCCGCCGCAGATGAAATCGGCAAGCCGGGCGGCGTCGCGGTCGACGATCACCGGAATGCCCGCAGGAAGCCCGATGGGGCCGATGAAACCCGGTCGTACGCCGGTGGCAGCGAGGATTTCCTCCTCGCTGGCCAGCACCGATTCTCCGGGCAGTTCATCCAGCTTGCCGGCCTTCACCTCGTTGATCTCGTGATCGCCGCGCAGGCACAACGCGACCAGACCGTCCTTGCCGTGCACCAGCAGGGTCTTCAGCACACATGCGGCAGGCACCTCGAAATGCCGCGTGACATCCTCTACCGTACGCACATGTGGCGTGTCGACACGCTGCAGCTGCGCACCCGGGGCAGGACGGGCGGTTGGAGGCTCCAGCGCCTCCGCCTTTTCCAGATTGGCGGCGTAGTCGGAGCCATCGGAAAATGCGATGGCGTCTTCGCCGGAGTCGGCGAGTACCTGGAATTCGTGACTGGCGTTGCCGCCGATGGCACCGGTATCCGCCTGCACCGCGCGGAAGGTCAGGCCCAACCGGGTGAAGATGCGCGTGTACGCCTGATACATCGCCGCATAGGTCTCGGCCAGCGACTCCTGGGTGAGATGGAACGAGTACGCATCCTTCATCAGGAACTCGCGTGCGCGCATCACCCCGAAGCGTGGGCGGATTTCGTCGCGGAACTTGGTCTGGATCTGATAGAAATTGATCGGCAGCTGCTTGTAGCTTTTCAGTTCGTTGCGGGCGAAATCAGTGATGACTTCCTCGTGCGTCGGGCCGTAGCAGAACTCCTGCTGCTTGCGATCCTTGATCTTCAGCAGCTGTCCGCCGAACTTCTGCCAGCGACCGGTTTCCTCCCACAGTTCCCTGGGCTGGATCGACGGCATCAGCATCTCGATCGCGCCGGCCCGATCCATTTCCTCGCGCACGATGTGCTCGACCTTGCGCAGCACGCGCAGGCCCAGCGGCGACCAGGTGTACAGACCCGAGGCGAGCCGGCGGATCATGCCGGCCCGCAGCATCAGCCGGTGGCTGGCGATTTCGGCGTCGGCGGGGACTTCCTTGACGGTGGCCAGATGAAATTGGCTGAGGCGCATGCGGGGTGTTCCGGCGTGATGAAAGACGCCAAGTGTAGCGGCCCGCCCGCAGCACCGGTGGGCGGGCCGGCACGGCGGGTGAAACCATGCCGGCGCCTTCGGTCAAACGGTCACTTGCTCTGGCAATACTGCTGGTACTGGCTTTGCGCGGCGTCGACCTGTTGCTTGCGCTGGTTCGCGTCCAGCGCAATGGACTTGTTGCCCTGTTGCATCACCACCGGGCCGTGGCCCTGCAGCGCGCCGAGGTTGGCCTTCAGCGAGTCGCACAGCTTGCCGCGATTCTCCGGCGTATCCGCCACCGGCAGTCCGGACGAGGGTGCTGGCGCGCTATCGGCGGAGGCCGCTGGCGCCGGGGCGACCAGTGGCTCGGCGCTGCCGTTGGATTTCACCCTCTTGAAGGTCGTGCCTTGCGCGGGCGGGGTCTCGGAGAAATGCACGGTACCGTGCGCGTCGGTCCATTTGTAGACCTGGGCCATGGCAAGCGGCGCCAGCAGCAGCAGCGCCACGGCAATCAGCAGACGGTGCATGGTGTTTCTCCCTATCGAGGAATGGTGCGGGTCAATCCAGAGCCTCCCTTGTTAGCACCACCGCGGGCCGGACTCAAGCGGCCGATGGTTTACACTGCGCGCATCCTGTCACGGATTGATTCATGAGCGAGCCGATACCACAGCGCCCTCCGCGACATCGGGGCATTTACCTGTTGCCGAACCTGTTTACCACCGGGGCGATGTTTGCCGGCTTCTACGCGATCATCGCCAGCATCGAGGGGCGTTTCACCGAGGCCGCGGTGGCCGTGTTCATTGCCGCCGTTCTGGATGGCATGGACGGGCGGGTGGCACGCATGACCGGTACCCAGACCGAATTCGGCGTGCAATACGACTCGCTGTCCGACCTGATCAGTTTCGGACTGGCGCCGGCGCTGGTGATGTACACCTGGTCGCTGTCGACGTTGCGGGATTTCGGCCCGCTGTGGGGCAAGCTCGGCTGGGCCGCGGCGTTCATCTATGCCGCCTGCGCCGCGTTGCGGCTGGCACG
>JBDTZX010000109.1:0-3041 GCA_040004895.1 Rhodanobacter sp.
GAAACCGTCGAGCACCTGTCCGTCCTTCACCAGCACCACGGTCGGGATGCTCTTGATGCCGAACATGCCGGCCAGTTCCTGCTGGCTGTCGACGTCGACCTTGCCCAGCCGGAACGCGCCGTGATATTCGGCGGCGAGTTTTTCCAGCATCGGACCGAGGATCTTGCACGGCTCGCACCAGCTGGCCCAGAAGTCCACCAGCACCGGCGTGGTCAGCGAGGCCTGCAGGACATCGGTTTCGAAGGTCAGCTGGTCCACGTCGAACACATGGCCAGTGAGGGTGGCGTCAGTCACGGCAAACTCCAGAGCGGCGGATGCCGATCAGATCAGGGCGTTTCAAAGCATATCAAGCGGTGGCACGCGGTTCAGCGCAAAGACGGCAGATTTGCGAGAATCGGCAGATCGACCAACCTGGACACCTCACCGACCGCATGAGCACCACCGCACCCGGATCGCTGATGGTCTGCGAGCACTGCGACACGGTGTACCGCCGTCGTCTGTTGACGCGCGGCGACGTGGCTACCTGCGTGCGCTGCGCCGCCGTGCTGGAACGTCACCACGGGCTCAGTCGCAACACCATGCTGGCGCTGGTGCTGACCGCGATGATCATGTTCGTGCAGGCGAACATCTGGCCGATCGTCACGCTCGGGCTCAACGGCCAGCATGTCAGCGCCACGCTGTGGGGCACGATCATCGCGATGTGGCAGCAGGACGCGAAGGTGGTGTCGGTGCTGGCTGCCGCAACGCTGTTCTTCTTGCCGCTGGTGAAGATGTTGTCGATCGGCTGGTTGCTGCTGTTTGCCCGCAGCGGCAGCCGCGCACCCGGTTTCGTGCCGATCATGGTGACGCTGCACTACGTGGGGCCGTGGACCATGAGCGAGGTGTTTGTGCTCGGTGCGCTGGTGGCCATCGTCAAGGCGCGCGTGTATTTCGAGGTGGTGGCCGATCCGGGCATCTATGCCTATGCGGTGCTGACCCTGCTGATCACGGTGTTTGCCAGTGTCGACCTGCGTTCGCTGTGGGATCTCACGGCACGGGAGCACGCATGAGCACGCTGCCGCGGGCGACCGAAATGGGGCTGATCGGCTGCCATGTCTGCCGACTGGTCTCCCGCGATGTGTTCGACCACGATCACCCGGACCGTGCCGGTCATGGCGACGTGGTCGCCTGTCCGCGCTGCGGTTCGGCATTGCACCGTCGCAAGCCGGCCAGCTATTCGCGCACCTGGGCGCTGCTGATCGCGGCGTTCCTGATGTATATCCCGGCCAACCTCGTGCCGATCATGCGCACCGCCAGCCTCAACGACATCGACGACAACACCATCCTCAGCGGCGTGGTCGAGTTGTGGGTCAAGGGTTCGCCGGATCTCGCGGTGATCGTCTTCACGGCAAGTATCGTGGTGCCCATGCTGAAATTCCTGGTGCTCGGCACACTGCTGATCAGCAGCCAGCGCGGTACCGACTGGGCGCGTCCGCAGCGCGCCAAGCTCTACCGGCTGGTCGAATTGATCGGTTACTGGTCGATGCTGGACGTTTTCGTGGTGTCATTGCTGACGGCGCTGGTGCGCTTCAATGTGCTGAGCCTGGTGGAACCGTTGCCCGGGGTGATCTTTTTCGGGTTGACCGTGGTATTGACCATGTTCGCTTCAATGGCATTCGATCCTCGTTTGATCTGGGATGGCAGGGCAACCGATGAGTGAAGACAATACGACTGGCCTGACTACACCGCCCGGTGACGAGTTGCCGCAGCCGGTGGTGCGGCACCGCCGCTTCAACGCGTCGTTGGTTTGGCTGGTGCCCGCGCTGGCGGCGGTGGTCGCGTTGTCGCTGGTGATCAGCAACCGCTTGCAGGCGGGTCCGCAGATCACCATCAGCTTCGACAGTGCCGAAGGGCTGGACGCCGGCAAGACCCCGGTCAAGTACAAGAATGTGGTGATCGGCAAGGTCGACAAGATCCATCTCAGCGAAGACCGCAACCATGTGCTGGTCAAGGTGGCACTGGAGAAAAGTGCCGAGAGCTTTGCGGTGAAGAACACCCGTTTCTGGGTGGTGCGGCCACGCATCGGCCTGGCAGGCGTGTCCGGCATCGATACTTTGCTCTCCGGTGCCTTCATCGGTGTCGACGTGGGTGACTCACAGGAGCCAGAGGACGAGTTCAAGGGGCTGGAGACACCGCCTGCGGTGAACCATGGTTCGCCGGGGCGAACATTCACGTTGCATGCCGATGATCTCGGCTCGCTGGATATCGGCTCGCCGGTGTACTACCGGCGCATCGAGGTCGGACGCGTGGTGTCGTACCAGCTGGACAAGGATGGCAAGGGTGTATCGCTGCAATTTTTCGTGGATGGCCCGAACGACCGGTTTGTCACCAATGCCTCGCGTTTCTGGAATGCCAGCGGTGTCGACCTGTCGCTGGGCGCCAACGGGTTGAAGGTCAACACCCAGTCGCTGGCCTCGGTGCTGGCCGGCGGCATCGCATTCCAGGATCCGAAGGGGCCGCACGACGGCACGCCGGCCTTGGAGAACACCAGCTATCAACTGTTCGACGACCAGGCTACCGCGATGGCGCCACCGGATGGCGATCCGCACTACATCCGCATGCGCTTCGACCAATCGGTGCGTGGGCTGGCGGTGGATGCGCCGGTGGAATTTCTGGGAATCAATATCGGCAGGGTGGTGTCGGTCAATCTCGACTACGACGAACAGACGCAGCGCTTTCCGGTGCTGGTGGGCGCGGTGGTCTATCCGCAGCGGCTCGGCAATGCCTACGCCAAGCTGGAGACGCTGGCCAAGGCGCGCGGCGAAAGCCCCGACCTGTCGCAGCTGATGGGTCGCCTGATCGAGCACGGCTTGCGCGCGCAGGCGCGCACCGGCAACTTGCTGACCGGCCAGCTGTATGTGTCGCTGGATTTCGTGCCGCACACGCCGGCGGTGCCGTTCGATCCGAATGCCAAGCCGTTGAGCATCCCCACGGTGGCCGGCAGCTTCGACAAGCTGCAGGAGCAGCTGGCCGAAATCGTCGACAAGATCGACAAGATCCCG